>JAUVGS010000087.1 GCA_030593665.1 Chitinivibrionales bacterium
AGAGATTAGTTGGTTTCCCCTGGTTACTAAGGTGTTTAAAACAAAAATAAGGTTTTTAGTAATTTTACAGGTAAAAACCAATATCAAATAACCACGATCCAATATCCACTATCATCTTTTTATTTCGACGACGATGGACGATGGGCGAGGACGATGGACGAGGACGATGGACGATGGACGATGGACGAGGACGATGGACGATGGACGATGGACGATGGACGATGGACGATGGACGATGGACGATGGACGATGGACGATGGACGAGGACGATGGACGATGGACGAGGACGAGGACGATGGACGAGGACGAGGACGATGGACGAGGACGATGGACGAGGACGGTTTTTGAAGTATTTAAGCCGTAACCCTGACCGATAGACGAAACGGGCATCGCTACCCTAACCGTAACCTATTATCAAACTTTAAAGCAAAACAATTGCTTAACCGGCATAGCCTTTTTATCGAACCACTACCAGAGGTTGTTTTTATGGCGATTAATTATCCCTTAACTCATCAGGAAGCATGGATTCGAGTTCAGGAAATGTCTCAATAATGCGGTAAATATCTGCGAGATCTTTCTGGCGCTTGCTTTTTCGTCTTTGTGTATCGGAATACGCCCAGATTTTTCCTTGTAAGACATCTGCTAATGAAGCTACTCGCATTTCATAACCAAGGATCGGCTTCTTTTCCGCTCGCTGTACAAATGGTTGATATCTGTCATCTGTCTGAATTTGAATTCTCAGATCTGAATCCGGGCTATATAAATTTAAACTATGTGGAAATTCTTTTATTTCAAAAGATTGAGCAGCCACTTTCTTTAAAGTATCAAAATCGGTCGTTGCCACGACAATATCCAGATCAAGACTCACCACCGGTTCAACATACGCATTGACAGCGAGACCGTCAATTACGCAATAGGCAATGTTGTTTTGATCAATAATATCAAACAATTTCTGAATAATATCAGTCTTCCCATTTGCCAATCCATTGAGAAAGGCTTTATCAACCATAGTGGCTCCTTTAAAAGTAAATCTGATACCATACGTAATCTATAATGTATTAATAATTTACTTTATTGCAATATTAATGCAATAAGGTCGCCGCAGAATATCCATACGAAAGAGGTTATGATGTGGATGAAGGAATAGGAGTTCATTGTGATTTATCCTGAAAAAAGCAGTTAGCCACAGAGACACAGAGAGTTCAATTAACAATTTAAAATTATCAATTCGCAATTTACAATTAGAAATTATTTAATACAGGTTATCCTCTTCTCCCCGCCATACACAGCTTTCCCTTTGTCATTCTTCGCAGTCAAACGCATAATATACACGCCTGCGGATAGGGGGCTGCCAATGCTGTTCTTCCCGTTGAATGAGATCATATGTTCGCCGGGGGTGAGCTGTTTACGTTCGATACCCTGCCAGAGTTTCCGGCCGCGAAGGTTGAAAAGTGTGAAGGTTACCTCTTTTATATGCGCAGGTATCCGGTAATGGATCGTTACCCTGCCGTTAAAGGGATTGGGAAAAGCCTTGAGCAGCTTCATTGGTAAAAATGCTGCAAGCATATGGCTGAGATACTGCCGGGTACCAACAACCAGGACCCTGCCGGTCTGTTCTTCTGCATCGAGTGTAATCACTGAAGGGCTTTCTTGGGTACAGGTTTCGTACTGTTTTGTCCTGGTATTTAATATTTTTGCCTGGTAATTTTCAGGCAGCGCCTCAATATTTGCCAGGAAATATTCTATGGAGGTCTTTTTCAGAGAGCGATTCCGTATGCCAATAGTGAAATGCACACCCTGCTGCTTATCCAGTCGGTGTTCCAGAGCCCAGCCGCATAATTTGTCGGTAGTACCGTTAACCACACCAACCCGCACCGTACTCATAGTCGGCGGATACAGGCCGTATTCAATATTTTCGCCACTCTTTTTATACCCGCACCGTATCCGGCGGTAAAAGCGGTTTTGTCCTGCAACTTCCCGTGTCCATTTGAAATGAACGTTCCAGGAATCTTTATTCCGGCACTCCCCTTTCTTTTTATAGGAAATATACTTTGAGAGTGGGAGGGAAACTGGCGGAATAAGGAGTGTTACCGGTGAAGTCGTATGGTTGTAAACGGTATACCCATCACGTTTCTGCTCGGATTTAAGCGTGTCTACGGCATCTTCAATATCATCCATCTTGGCAACATAGAGATCTAAAACATCATATGTGCCGCCATCCTTTATCCACTGATACACCTCAAGGCTGTCACTTGCCGAACCGGTGGTTTCAAGAACATCACGCAGGAGAATTTTAAACTGGAAAGGCAGTGATATATCGGTCCAGTTTTTCGCTTTCAGTGTAATCCTGTAGGGCTCTTTTAATGAGGTGGTATTACCGGATCCCAGTTTAATTGACTGGCTTTCAGCAGATTTAAACCAGATTAAGCGGCCGGGAACAAAGGTAAAGTTGTCCTTGACATCATCAGAATATTCAAGCCAGTTATTATCCTGATCGGTATTGACATTATCCCAGCAGTAAAGCCGGTACTGGTATATATCATATTTCCACCCCTGGTTTTCAATGATCGATTCGTTAAAAATAGCAGCCAGGTCAGGCTCATCCAGCCCGGCAGGAGAACGCAGCGGCACCCATTCCATTTTAGGTACGCTCATTGTTCCCGCCTGTTTCGTACGCACGCATCGTGAAACATCGGTGGTATCGGCAGTAACACCATCCCCGGCAATGATCAGGGCACGAACCCCAAAAGATTCGTTAATTACGTTAGCGGTGTCTTTAATTATTGCTAATAGTGAGTTAAACGGTTCACTCAACGTGTCAAATTCTCCATACCCACCATACCCCTCATTACCCGGGCCATACACCAGTTGCCATTGTACATTAGCGATATTATCGCTGACGGTAAATCGTGTCCGTATTATCATCCTGGGGTTTACCGTGTCACTGCATTCAGTGAGGGTAATGACCGGCGTCTGGGTATCGGCAAGTATCAGAAAGGGAGACCCCATATTTTTATTGGTAAGGGTATCCCATACGGCCCCATTACTTACTGTAAAGCCATAGACGACATGCAACCCGCCGTTTATATATTGGTACAATCCGATATCATCTTCGGTAATTCCAGAGGGTAACTGTCCCCATTTCATGCCAAGCACGATAGGCGGCAGTTGGGTATTGATACCCTTGAAAGTAAAAGGAACGCCGCCGATATCCACGAATCCGTTCGGCAGGGCGCCCGGATTAAATGCATAGAGGGTATCGATGTAATCAAACGAGACTGTTCCCTGAAGAAGTATCTTTTGATTCGCCGCATACATCGTATCAATATCACCGGATGAAAAGGCAATGGGCTGCCAGGTAAAGGGCGGTATGGTAACGGTGCAGGCAACGGAATCTCCCGGCGGGGCATTGGGGCCTGTCGCAGAATTATTCTGTGCACGCAGCCACATACCCACGGTATACGTCGTATCAAACACGATGTCGTAATCAAGAGTAAATGAACAGGTCCCGCCCGTACCGGTTACTTTACTCCAGGAAGGACTGCCGGCGGGATCCTTATAGGAGGTATCCGGATCGATGCTGTAGGTATACCCATACTGAAGCCAGGCGCCTTCCGGTGTTATACCGGTATCGACGCGCCACGAAACAGTAATTGCATTACGGGTAGTGTCAAACCAGACTGAATCAATAGTAATGGTATTCGGTACCAGCAAGGTACTATCGGGTTGCCCGGTGGTTGCGGTATCCATCGCAGGATCAGTCGTTTTGGACCATAATCCATCCCGTAAAATCTGCAGGCTGAAATAATACCGTGTCAGTGACGTGAGGTTTCTAACCGTATCTTCCAGCAGAGCGGTTGTCTTTACGCCATGAGCATTACTCTGCGGCAGGGGTATACTGTATTCACCAATGGGGATGACATCGGTACTAAACCAGATAAGAACCGAATCGGTTCCCGGTTCAGGCAGGTCCCAGGTGAGTTTGACAGCATCAGACAGGGAAGTTGAAAATGCATGCAGGGCGCCGGAATATTCGGGGCGTTTCTGTCCCGCAGTAAATGAGGCGTCACGGTACGCACTGGTGATCGTGTTCTTCCCTATAACCCGGCACCTGCCATATACGGTTTTCGTCTCAAACGGCGCCGTACCAACCTTCATGGCGAAGGTATAGGTGTCCCCGCCTGATTTCAATTCAGACAGGGTTTTTTGAGCTGATGAAAAAATTGAACTGAAATCGGAATAGTCACTACATTCGAATACGACGATACTATCACGGGAATCGTTGAGTGACGAGATGTTTTTTACTGTTATCGTCGCGTTATCAGTACCGGTGATATATTCCCCGGAAAGAGTCAGGTTGTTATCGGGACTGACCGTATCACCGAGAAATACTTTATTATGCTGTTTGTCAACAAGCGGGAACAGGGTATCCGCAGCGCCCGGTTCAACCCACAAAATCGTATTGCTGAAACAGTGCAGATCTTCACCGGATGCATAAGGCTGCACCGCAATGGTATCACTGACCGAATTATCCGCACCCTGTTTTATCGACAGGGTGGTATATTTCAGGATTTCCACGACATCACCGGTATCACCGGGAAAATCTTTTGTCTGGTACAGTATCCAGACATGCTCGGCATAGGGATTTAACGGGATGTCCCCGGTCGGGAATTCGGTTAGATCCTGGGATGAAGATATGGTGAGAATAACCTGCGACTTGTCGTACTCACTGAGCCTTGCGGCAGTCAGCTCAAAGGGATTGGAATATTTGCCGATCTTCAGGGTGCATACTATACTGGAAACCACCCCGCCAATGGTATCGACTGAAGCGGTCGAATTCCAGACATTGCAGGAATAGGAGGTATCGTGATGGGTTGCAATAGTAACGGTACCGAGAAAGAGGGAATCACCGGTCTGACCCGAAAGCGGGTTACCGTTTTTATACCACTGATATTTCAGCGTTCCTTCTCCTGATGCTGCGATTTTCAGATAAGCAGTGCTGTTATCCAGCAAACTTTTCGTTGTTTCGAGATCTTCGTTGAAAACCGGGTCGGCAAAGACATCAAGCTGCGCGGTGTTACTGGTGTCGCTGCCTTCGGAATTGGCCGCCACAATAAAATAATAGCCTTCATCCGCCTGATCGGTATTCTGAATAAGAAAATCCGCCCCTTCACCAACGGAATTGGGTGTTGAACTCAGGGTCTGCATGTAAAACCACTTAAATGTCGGGTCAGGATTGCCTGTAGCAACTGCAGTACCGAATGAGAAATTATCATTTTCAGCTACGACAGTATCATTCATAGGCGGGTGTGTAATATTGGGGCCGGTTACGCTGTGAAGAACCCGAAGAATGACAATTGCACTGGTATCCGTACCATAGGTATTACTGACAACACAGCGGTATGACTTTCCGCTATCGCTTAATTGTGCGGTAAAAGTATAGGTTGCTGAGGCAGCGCCGCTGATATTCCCCCAGCCATTATCGTTCTTCTGCCAGTTATAACTCAATGGGGCGGTACCGGTGGCGGTTAATGAAAAGGCGCCGGTAGTGTTTTCAACCACTGTTGTATCGCGCGGTTCGACCGTTATCTCCGGCGGACCGCCAATGGTAACGGATGCGGCACGCGGAATCTCACTCCACACGGTCTGGTCGGTAGTTTCAGCACGCCTGGCATCTGCGACCGAGGCATTTGCACGGCCTTCCGACAAGTCCCAACCCCGGACCATTATTGACGGCACGCCATTACCACTGTTATCAGGGGCGAATCGCACTAAAGCCGCATTATTCAGTAACCGGGCTGTGGAATCGGTAACTGCGGCGCCGAAATCTATCCAGGAACTGCCTGTTTTATATTGCCACTTACCGCCAACACCGCCATTATCAACCATAACCACAGCGATTCCGGGATCGGGAAAACCTGCCTCCACAGAGAATTCATCGAGGTATATTGTACCGACGTCATTTTTTTTACCGCCGACATTCCATATAAACCCCTTTACGGAATCCTTACTCAGGGGTTTTGCATCGCCCCACCCTTCCTGTTTAAAATCCGTTGTAGTAAAATTTAACGATACCTCCGACCAGTTTGCTTTTGCGGGAACAATCGCATGATAGGTATCAAAATCAGTAATATTCCTGGTGATCACGTGGAAGGTATGAGCCGGACCTTTGTAATAATATTTGAACTTCGTCACATCCGACAGATCACGTACCTGTTGTCTCAGTGTTGGATTATTTAGCGGTATTTCCTTAACTTCCAGACCGATTGATACATTAGGGCCGTATTTTTCACCCACTGGACCGAGACTGTCTCCGAGGGTATACCCGAGTTTTAATCCTTTTGTATTATTATTCCCGGCCCCATCCGTTACGCCGAATGCATCTATCCGGGATGTACCGTTATCACTGGTATCACTGAAAACATACCATGGCCCGCCCCATGCCGATATGCTGTCAGTTGAATCATCAAACGTCTCAACATTCAGGAAATTATTGGGGACGGTAATAAAGTCGGCGATGAGAGAATTGACCGTATTCCCCGCAGGATTTGTTTCATCCTGACCAATACCGGTTAAATCATTCACCGAATCAAGAATCGGTCCGGTCGCATACACCGATGAAATGAGCAGTGATAAGAGAAAAAGTTGAACGAAAAACAATTTACCCATAGCGTAAAACTTACCCACAAGCATGCCTCACTTCCTTTCCGCCTTTCCTGGGAAAAGAACAAACCTGTATTATATGTTCTTACATATTATACAGGATATGTCATTCATATGTTACAAAAAAATGTTTAAAATTTGAGGTGATTATTGTTAGTAATCAGATAATACTCACACGGCTCGTCTGCTGCGAACCTTCCCTACTTTGAGATTTGATCCCTCTCTCCATTTTTTACATCTTTAGAATACACTAATAATTGAGGTGCTAATTAGTGTCTGTCCGAAAACTACCTTTTTAACGTAATTCCCGCATGCTTCTGGCGGGCGAAGTGCGCAAAAGGTGTGAATCCAGTGTTTTTGGACAAATAGGGGCATGGATTCCCGACAGAAACATTCGGGAATGACATTTTCGGCCAGACACTAATTATTAATATAATCAATATATAGAAAATTGCTTACAAAAATTACTCTCCGAAGAACTCCTCTTCAATCATAGCGCAGAGTGCGTGATACATCGGTTGATGGTACTCCTGAATACGGAATGTTATATCCGATGGAGCGCAGATAGTCACATCACAAAACTGAGACATTGATCCGCCTTTCTTACCGGATAATCCCACCACACTCAGGCCCATTGCTTTACCGACATGAGCAGCATTGCATACATTGGGTGAATTACCCGAAGTACTTATTGCCAGCAACACATCGCCTTTTTGCCCATAGCCATAAACCTGCTGCGCAAAGACCATTTCGGCATTGACATCATTGGCAAACGCAGAAAAGAGGGATACCTGGCTTACCAGTGAAATTGCCGGTAATGCACGCTGTAGTCCATCACAGAGCGCTTCACTGTTCTCAGCATCCACCGCACGGATTTTTTCAGCATCCTCCGTCGATACCTTACGCCTGAGCCTGAATTCCTTCATCAATTCACCGACTATATGCTCCGAATCAGCAGCGCTTCCTCCATTAC
>JAUVGS010000091.1 GCA_030593665.1 Chitinivibrionales bacterium
AACACATACCCAATCGTATGATCACTATTATGTGTATAGTTTTGATGCGAATAACACAAAGGTAACCATGGCTGGACCAATGGGTACTGATAATGAATTTCACTATTCGTGGTCAATTTTTAATATTGGCCTTGGTTTAAAAGTCCTTTTTATGCAAAAACCACGCTTTGAATTTGGTATGTCATTTCTTCCGGAATGGGCTTATATAACCTATAAGCGAGAAAGCAAAATTTCTTTGACGCATGACTGGAACGTTTATTATGATGAAGATTTTTCAGGATTAGATAAATACCAGGGAAAATCCCGTGGCATACGAACAGAGATTAGAGACGAATATGTCAGGAGTAATGCTTTTGGCGGTGATATTGCACTCAATACCGGAATTTTATTTACGGATAAGATCAGTCTTTCATTTAATATCGGCCTTAAGTCCTTGTATGCCCTTCCGATGGAGGGGAAATGTGTAAGAAAAGTACAGGATGTTGAACGTTTATTTAGTGATGATAATGTAAAGATTACCAACACTGAAGAAGAATATGATGTGGAATTAATACAATGGGATTACTGGGGGAACGGTAATAAAAGTTTTTCATTTGAAAAAAAAGGTGAAAAAGTATATAAAGATATTAATAAAACACAGCTTATTTCAAAAGAAAAATCCTCTAAAGAATGGGCAAACTTTCATTTAGGCATGAGCGTTTATTTCTACTTTTAATATAGAAAAGGTTCCTGTATGTTCAAACCAAGGATTTATTTCATGAAAAGAGTAATTAGTTTTTTCGCTGCAGCCATTCTCATGGGCGTATCATGTGCTCCAGAGCTTGATTTTCCTTCAACACCAGATTTATCCTCATGCAGACTTGTATATGTTTTTGAGGGAGATTTGGTTAATGACTTTAATAATTTTATTTTTGTTACCCTTAATGATTCGAAAGAAACACTGGAAAAAAAACTCGGTTTTCCAATCGATTCCAGTGTCTTTACGGATACTTATAAACCGAATGATGTAACCTATATTATTACCTATTTCGATTTTAATAAGGAAAATGTTGAATCAATCGAAGTAATCTGTGACAGGTTCAGAACCAGTGCTGCCGATTTATACTATATGGCAACAAAGGCTGACATGGTTATGCGATACGGCTGCAATCCTCCGTTTGAAATTGGTCTTTTAGCACAATATCCACAATTCGGAGTTGGGTTTTATTTTGATGTTGATTTGAAATATATAACGTCTACAGTAATATTTAAAATGGATACTAACAGTATTTACAAACTACCGCACCGAATTGAATCTGTCAAGCTTGTAGACACATCACTTGTCGATAAGGATAATGACAGCTACTACAGCAAATTTGAAATGGAATGGGGAGTGACACTTGGTATCGATTCAGGGTGGATAAATCAATGGGTCGGGTATAGAGACAATGATACATCCGCATATACGGAAATTACCAGTTTTAGCGATTATTTATATTGGATAGTACCGCCAAAAACTCCGCATTTCTATATTGGAGGAGATAATTTTACAGGACAATTTACAATGGAAGTAAAAGTTATTATCAAAACTATTGCAAATTTTGAAGTTTGTGACACTGTTTTTACCGTACAATTGGAGAGTGATTCACTCGATAACTCCCTCCCATATGACAAGCCATTACACAGTGCTAATATCCTTTACTTTCTTCGAAGTAATACTATATCTGCAGATTTTCTGAGATATGAATCCGATTAATGAGATAGTGTTTTATTCTAAAACCCTTAAACCTTAATTGTAATAGAATGGATTGCATACGGGTGGGTGACAGGTACTAAAGCTTCCGGCGACTTTTATAAGGAGGTAAGGATAGCAGGGGGACACATTTGTCAAAGGCGAAAACACCTTCTTTAAAAAATAAACAGGCACGTATGGGTATCAGTTATACTCCCCCACTATAAAGCTACTAAAATGTTTGCGCAAAGTACTTTAAAATCAGAGTAATTATTGAGCTGCGAATGGGTTAGATGAAAATGGATTATACAATAGCTCATTTGATTAAATTCACCTTGAAATTCTTAAAATCCCGTATCAATCCATTATAATTCACCACCACAGTGCCACAGACAATACATACCAGCGCAATGAGAATCTTCGGAGTAATCGGCTCATGCAGGATAAGGCCTCCCAGACTCACTCCCGCGACAGGTAAAATAAAAACAAAGGAATTTAACGCAACCGCGCCATATTTCTGCATCATCAGGCTCCATACAACCAGCCCGAAAGAAGCGGTTACAAAGCTTTGATAGAGAAGTCCTCCCACCGCAGGGATACTGAGTTTGATAATCATCTGAGGATCAAGAGTGAAGCCGGCCAACCAGAAAAAAGGCAGGGAAAACAGCATCGGATACACAACAATATGAAACGACTCGAATCGGTGAATTATTCTTTTAATGTAAATGATATTACATGCCCAAATGAAGGTACTTCCCAGCACACCGAGGTCACCAACCCGAAATCCAACGGCAACTGCTGATCGGTCAATAAAAACAAAAGCTATACCGATAAACCCTATAAAAATCCCGGTAAACTTTCTCCCGGTTATCTGGTCACCGGCAATAAAAAAATGCGACAGGAAGAGTACGAAAAAGGGCTGAAGGTTAGCGATAAGCATACTCCGGGAGGCATTCGATTTATCTATACCAAAATAGTATACAATAAATTGCGCGACGAAAAAAATGACCATAATTATATAATGCCCGATCTGATCCCGCGATATTTTAAGAGTGCGACCCGTCAGTACCGCCCAGAGGAGAACGGAACATGACGCGATGGTAAATCGAATCGCAACAGAAGTAAAAACACCTATGCCCCAGAAGGTTACCTTAATCGCCACAGCATTTGCGCCGAATAAAAAGCATAGGATAATTGCGACAATTGCGGCGAATACGGATAGTTCGCGGTTCCGGATTGAATTAGCACTCATCAAAAGGTTATTTCTTGTTTAAAGTAAAATTACAATGAGGTCTAAAATACAATTAATCCTTTTTATACGGATAGTTTTAGAAAATGTATTTTAACAATAAGAGATGCTAAGGTACAGCAATTGTTGAAGATATTTCATAGGAGGATAGTGATATTTTAATAAAATAAACACCTGGGGAAATAGGTGAAATATTCAGGGGAAATCCATTTATAATCTGTTTTTTACTTACATAGACCTTATCAACGATCACCCCTTTTGCATTGTATACTATTAGTGGAAAATATTCTTTTTTTGTCACCAGTGTGTTCGCATAGATAAAAACAATCTCCTTTTTATAGATATATCTGACATGCAATCCATTTCTACCGGTTTCCTTTGTCTTAGATGGATAACTTTTAATCGCCACATTCGAATCTAAACACCCAATCCGCTCCGTAGAGATCACAATATTATCAAAATACCGTTTCTGTTCTTTAATTGAGCCGTCATTCCAGTAATTCTCAAAAAAGATCGCATTAATCGCATATTCAGTATAAGTCCCGGTAAAATTCATGTTTTCCCTGCGGGCTTCAAGGCTGTCATCTATCCAGAATTCCTGAATGCCGTTTGACTGGCCGGGATCATTCAGCTTGACATGGTGCTCAACGCAAAACCAGGTATCATCATGGTCGGAATCGAATAGCGGTGTTGTGCCGCTTTGGTATCCGAGCCACTGTAAATTGTCGAAATCATTGTACTTGGTACACTCCACATTGCCGTTGGCGTCAACACATGATGCTGGGTCCAGTAACAGGTGATAATTACCGTCACTCCACAGGTGCGCGATCATTGCCTGACGCCAATCCTCTGAGGAGGTAAAAACAGTCGCGCGTGAGAGCTTCGCAGGATTCCCCTCCCAGCCATCTTCCATTTTCAGATACATGCGATAATATATCTCGCGAAAATCTTCATTGGGGCTGATCTGCTGTTTATTCATATAACTGTTCGGATTTCTACCGAATGCTACTTTTATACCGCCTGCGCCGACTTCCCCCTGCTGCCAAACGACCTTCATCCCTTTTGACTCTTCGACTCCGACACCATCAACCAGTACAAAATCACCATCATTATCGCCATATTCGAAATATCTCCCTGACGAAACCAGCGGATCTGACGATTCAAAATCATCACAGAATATCCATTCGGGGTGATTTATCTGCCAGTCGGTGCATTCATTGGCGGGATAGGCTGCAAAACTGAGGTAAATAATACATGCAATAATCTGATAAGGATAAAAATTCATAGGTAAATCCTTGGAAGAGGTCTACATATGTAAATATAGTAAAAATTGTATAAGAATTATTTAATATCGTTTAAAAGTGGCTACTTTAAAACCTTACGTTCTGCTTTAGATGGTGTATATATCAATTTTTTTCCAGATACTATTTCAGATTATTAAAAACAACCTGCCCCTTCTTCAAAACAGTTTTCACCAGGTTCGCGCCAAAAAAGTAGGGTATTTGCGAAGAATTTTCTACATCGAGTATAATACAATCAGCCTGTTTCCCCGGTTCAAGGGAACCGATTCTTTTTCCCCGGTCTATGGCCCAGGCAGCATTTATTGTAGAAGCGGTAACCGCTTCTGCGGCACTCATTTTCATTTTCAGGCAGGCAAGAGTGATCATCATCTGCATTGAATAGGAAGGGCATGAGCCGGGATTAAAATCAGTAGCAAGTGCAATGGGCACTCCGGCCTTATGGAATGTTTTGACATCAGGATAATCATTGGAGTTAAGATAAAATGGCACACCGGGCAACAGCACCGCGACCGTTCCATGTTCTTTCATTAGTTTTAACTGTTCAGGGGAGACATGATCAAGGTGGTCTGCGGAAACTGCTCCCAGGGACGCTGCCATACCGGTTGCCCCAAGGTCGTTAAACTGTCCGGCATGAATTTTCAATTTATACCCGGCATCTTTGGCTGTTTGTAATATTCGTTCGGATTCTTCAAGTGTAAAGGCGCCATCTTCACAGAATACATCCCAGAATTCGGCCATTTCTTTAAACTGCTCAAGCGCGTCACCGGTAAGCCAGTCGATATACTCTTCTCTTTCAATATCCTTGGGGATTGTATGGGCGCCGAGGAACGTTGCAACAACATTAAGCGGCCCGTCTTTTTTAAGCTGGAATATTACCGAAAGCATTTTATCCTCAGTATCGGGATCAAGGCCATACCCTGTCTTTATTTCAACTGTCGTGGTTCCGTGTTCAAGTACCCTCTGTATATTTTTCCGGGAAATTGCATGAAGTTCCTCCTCAGTGACATCACGGGTCGTTTTAACTGTTGAATGTATACCGCCCCCCTGTTTAAGGATATCCAGATAGGTCGCACCGGACAATCGCATCTCCATCTCTTTTTCACGGGAACCGGCAAATACCAGGTGCGTATGCGGATCGACAAAACCGGGCATGACCAGTCTGCGACCGGCGTCAATAGAGTGGTCAGCCTGATACTTTTTTGCTATATCTTCAGAGGTACCGGTCTCGACAACAACGCCGTCGGCAATGGCCAGTGCGCCCGATTGAACCACTCCGTTATCCAACATTTCTTCGACGAAACGAGCCCGGTCAGGTCCGGCCATAGTTAAAAGATACGAGGTATTGGTTATAATTGTGTGTACGTGCTCCATCAGTTCAACTTTGTTTTTGCCATGGCAACGATTTTCATACGATCTTTGATTATATTTTCAAGCAGCTCATCAGATTCTTTCTTTATCGTAGCCACAAACCCCTTATCCTTTACACAAGGCAAATTTATCATAACATTAATCCATGCTCCTTCAGCGGCAGCTTCAGCCTGTATCGCACCTACGACTGCGTCGGAAAGGGCATTGCTGTTGCCCCTCTGCACGACCGCCTCGGAAAACTTTATCAGAGATGCGGCAAGGTTCAGTGTGCTAAACGGTACATTGGTCATTTCTTTTGCGGCCCGTTGCATTTCTTTTCGTCGGATTTCCTTTTCTTCATCGGTGATCTTCGGCATTCGCAATGCATTCATATAGGCGTTAAACGCTTCTGTATCCTTGTCAATCAATTCAATATACTTGTTTTTCAGCTTTTGAGCATGGGTCATCAATTCCTGCATCTCGTCATAATATTGTTCATAGCCCTTTTTACCATAGGTAACCTGTGCGACCATTGAAATTAATGCAGCAGAGAGTGCGCCGCTTAATGCGGAAACACTGCCGCCACCCGGAGCCGGTGAATCGGAAGAGAGTTCGTGTATAAAACGCTCTACTGACAGTGTTACCAAGCGTTTCCCTTTTTTCTTTATCGCATACTCGATTATTTTCTCATCCGGCTTAAAAGCGTTAGTATCACTCAATCCAAGGAATTTAATCGCTGTTTGTATAATTGTCTCTTCGGAAACATCAGTTCTTTTTTCCTGTTTTTCCAAATAGTGTTTCCCTGCATCAATTAAGGCCTGTTTTGGTATCACGCCAACGAGCTCACTCCCTGTCACCCAGAGTCCAAAGCGGTCGGCCTCTTCACAGACAGCATCATAGGCGGTATGTAATCCGGTGACTTTGTAGTTATGCAGATTCATGGTAACCTGGGCATAGCCATACTCTTCGATATACCAGCCTCCGGCCTGGCAATACTGTAATTTTCCCGGCAACCGTACCGCCTTGCCCTCTTTGTTTCTGATAACAGCGCCCTCATCATCGCGGAGGACTACGCCCGATTCTCGTATTTTTCCGGCAATCTCCTTTGCATGACTGACATCTTTGGTATTGATATTGACATTGTACGCAAGCATGAAATCACGGACGCCTATGGCGGTGGCACCGGCAGAGGGATTAAATACGGCAGGCCCTTCATCCGGTTTAAAATCTGGATTCTGCAATTTCTCAGGTAGCGCTTCATACTCACCTTCACGAATGTCCGGAAGACGCTCACGTTCGGGCCTCGTTGCCGCATCGCCATAGAGATATACCGGAATACCGAGCTCATTGCCGACCTTCTTTGCCAATCTCTTAGCCCAGGTAATACACTCCTCCCTGGTAATACCACTCACCGGAATCAACGGGCATACATCGGTTGCACCCATTCTGGGATGAGCGCCTTCATGTACTGTCATATCAATAACCTCTGATGCTTTTTTTATAGCCTTAAAGGCAGCTTCAACAACATCCTCGGGCTCCCCGACAAAGGTAACAACCGTTCTGTTGGTGTCTTTTCCCGGATCCACATCTAACAGGCATACGCCTTCTGAAGATGTTATCTCCCCGGTTATTTGTTTTATTACCTGAGTATTGTTACCTTCACTGAAATTCGGTACACATTCGACTATCTGATCCATGGGATTACCTCTTTAATTTTCATCCCGAGCACTGAATACCACAGTGTGGTATGCTCTCAGTCGAGGGATAGGTCCTTATTAATAATGGAAATATAGTAGATGGTTCGACTACGCTCACCATGACTGTTTATATAAAAATATGTATTCTATAAAAATGCTAACGCGGGATAAACCCGCAAGTAAGTTCCTTATCAGATTCCTTTCTAACCGAAGAAAGCATTCGGAATAAAGTATTGTAACAAATAAATTTGTAACCAATACCT
>JAUVGS010000569.1 GCA_030593665.1 Chitinivibrionales bacterium
GAGGGTGTCGCAAAAAAGCCAAAGATTCCCAAGCACCCTTCTAAGCTATCCTACAAACCCCTTGAATGGAATATTCCGCTCGGTTCACCCTATCGGACAACGCTCTCAAACGGTTTGCGATTATATATTGCAGAGGATCAAACGCTTCCCCTTGTGACAATGAACGGTTATTTTAAGGCCGGCTCTATTAACGATCCTCCGGGGAAAAAAGGGCTGGGAGGATTTGCCGCCCATCTCATGCGTACCGGCGGCACTCAAGCGATCCCATCGGATACCCTTGACGCGTTGATCGATCATTATGCACTCTCGATCTCTCTTTCACTTTCCGAAACAATGCTCACCCTGAAAGCTCAGTTCCTCTCCCAGTTTACCGACACCGCACTGTATATCCTTGAGCAGATTCTCTTTCATCCCGCTTTTGAAAAGGATAAAATTGAGAAGGAACGTGTTATCGCGTTACAACAGATAAAGCATCGTTTTGACAATCCGGAACCGGTTGTATCGACCGCCTATAAAAAAGTGATCTACCCGGACGGTGAAAATAGTTTACTCTCATCAGAAGCAAGCATGCAGGCAATTACCAGAAAAGATCTTGTTACATTCCACAACACGGTCATCCGCACCGGGAATGTAATTCTTTCCGTATCCGGCAGCTTTAATAAAAAATCAATGATAAAAAAACTGGAGCGGATGTTTCCTGAAACTTCACCGGATTCCGATACTACTTCATTTCCTGCAATAGCTATAAAACCGGCAGTAAAATTTCTCATCGTACATAAAGAAATTTCCCAGGCTCATGTCAGACTTGGCCTGCCGTTATTTAAACGGCCCCATCCGGATTATTATCCTCTTTCCATTTTTAATCATATTCTTGGCGGCGGCGGTTTTACCTCACGGCTCGGGACAACAGTACGCTCAGATGCAGGGCTTACCTACTCAATCTATTCACGGGTTGAAACCAACTATATCTTTCCCGCGACCCTATACGTCAACTTCTTCACACAGCATGCTACGGTGAATAAAGCCATTGCATTAACATTACACGAAGTGGAAAAAATTGTCACGGAAGGTATTACGAAGGATGAATTAGCCAACGCTAAAAAGGTGCTTATTGACGGATTGCCCTCCATGTTTCGTTCCAAAGACGATATCGTTGGTACCTATGCATGGAATGAATATTATAAACGTCCTGATGATCACTATACCGTTTACCCGGACAAAATTAATGCATTAACCCTGAAGGATATCACACGGGTTTCACAAAAATATATCAAGCCTTCAAAATTCACGTTTGTTATCGTAGCGGATACAACCCAACTCTTCAAGGCCGAAAAAGCAGATGGTTTCTCAATACAGGATCAACCTGACATTACGGTTATACCTCCTGATAAACTGTATGATTTAAAATTATTTGTAAATCCCGAATGAAACATTCTCTTTTACCCTTGAAGTCTTTACCTGCTCTTTCTCTGCTGGTAATAGTGTATGTTCATTGTGCCTCAATCAGCAACAGGTATTGTAATGAGCTTACTGCCCGGTATCCGGGCGCAGGTTCCTACACTCTTGTTGAAGATGCTCTCATTGACGGGCTCTACTATCAATTCCTGACTTTCAATGATTCTGTGC
>JAUVGS010000340.1 GCA_030593665.1 Chitinivibrionales bacterium
GGGAACCGTCAATGAAATATCTTTTAATGCAACCACTGCTTTAAGATCCGGATCTTTTATACTCCCATTCAGCACCCCTTGTATTTCCACGCTACCATCGGCGTCTGAAAGGTCGGCAGAAAAAATACCCGCAAGGTGGACTGGTATATTTGCATTTACGGTAAAATCCACTATGCCACTCAGATCACCACCTCCACTGATATCAATATTCCCCTCGTTAAGTAAAGAAATATGTACCGGTGGTATTTCAATATGGTTTCCCTTAAGCACTACATTTAGATTCTGAGTGGTAATAGCCTGAAGGTCCTTATGGTGTATTGTCAGATCACTGATTGCTGCGTTTACATTAAGGGTTTCCATGCTGTCGATATTCCCAGAGGCCTTAATACTACCCGTTATTGAACCGTGTAAATCTTTCTGATCTGCCAGTATAAAATAGGGACTTACATTTGTCCGGTTAAAAGTTGTTGTGGCCTGAAAATTCTTTTCATAGAGATGATACCACCCCTGTAGGTCAAAATTAAGCTTTCCCGATATCTGTGCGACCTGATCCCGGAGGTTGATACTCAACTCGATATCCTCCAATGGTTTCTGCCGTACCTGTACACTGTTCAGTGAAAGGATACCCGATACTGTTGGTGTATCCAGTACCCCTTTTCCTGTAAAGTCAATATTGAGAACGCCGTCAACCATTTTTAAATCAGACACTTTATCAAAGCTGGTCAGTGAAATGCCGGACGAAGTACAAGACAAATCATATTGTTTGTCAAATCCCACCCAGCCGCGCGCCTGTATCTTTTCCTCCGGAGTTATCGCTATTTCCAACGGTTCAAAAATAACACGCTGACTGTCAATACCTGCTTTAAGCGTCAAGCTATGAAGCTTCTGTACACCGAGATCGAAATCAGATCCAAAGAGAACCACGCTGCCATACATTGCTGACAGCATACCGTGAACCTGCGCCTCAATAGACACTTCTCCCTGCAGACTATCCATGAAATCCTGAAGAAATAATTGACTCCTATCGATAACCACATCAAAGGAAGGGTCTTTTCGCACCTGCATGCTCCCGGTTTTAAACAAGCCGGCGGAACCGGAGAGTGTGAGTGTAGAATTATTGTTTGTAAGTAAAAATTCGGACAGGGTAACTGTTCCTTCCTCATTTAACAATGCGTTTACTTCAAATGCACCAATCGGATAGGGCAGAAATGCACAATCATATCCTATTATATGGCAGTTGGCTGAAGGATTTTGAACATGCCCTTTGATGTCTGCGGTAAGTGCCGCGAATCCGGTGACACTATCGATATTAAACAGAGGGAATAGTGCAGTAAGGTCGGTTGTATCGATTTCTAATGAAGCATCAACATACCGGTGATTGAAATCGTATGTTCCGTGCGCAGACATCTGCGTGACACTCGTTTTCACAGAAGCCTGTTTTACCACGGCCATACCGTCAGAAAACAATGCTTCCGTATATAACGCCACGTCAAGCGGTGACGGCATTCCCTTTGTCAGGAGATTATCTATATCGAGAGAAAGCTGTACATCAGCAGCCATGAATCGAGGTGAAATACCGGTACCGGCAACCTTTGCATGGGAGCTTGCCATTCCGCTTATCTTGTTTGGAATCCACGGGATTTCCGATAGCCTGATTCTATCAATATGCAGTTCTGCTTTATACGATAACGCATCCATATTGCGGATAGAATCAAGATACCCGTTTGGGAAGGCTGCACGCATATCTATTTTCCCGTTCAGATCAACAGCACCTGATGCCCCGGTAATATGCAAGGTATCTATGTTTCCATACCGGTCCTTAACGGAGCAATTGAGCTTTACAGCGTTGACCTCACATCCAGCCAGTTCACCTCCTTTATAATCAAGCCGTAAATGTGCATCGGGATTCTTAGGGGTGCCTTGTGCGGAAAGCTGCATATCAACAGTCCCTTTCATCTCCGGTTTTAGCTGATAAAAATCACTCAGTTCCTCCAGTGCACAGCGTACCGAGAGACCCAAATTCACTTGCGGATCACTGAAGATTTGCACACCACTCCCCTTCAGTGAAATATGTGAACCGGGTGATGAAACCGAAACAGTGAGCGATTCAACCTTCTCTCCCTCCATAGAGGCTGAAGCTATGAAATCATGCAGAGCCAGAGCAGAGCCTTGTCCCCTTATTATTGCGTTACGCACACCGATAGAAAATGATGCCGATTGCCGGAGAAGATCACCCTGTGCACTCAATTCAACACCCTCGGTAGCAAGGTAGAATTTGTCATCACCGGCAGTAAAACTTACCGCAGCCCTCCCAAACCAGAGGCTGTCAACGTGAAAATTCATCTGAGCGTATCCGGTATCCTTTTCACCGTTTTCCTTTTGGGTCGTATCTCCTGAACTGAAAGCGCTCACAACATTTAACAATCCGGTACTATCTGTCTGTAATGCAATCCATGGATTGTCACAATAGAAAGCAGTTATACGAACTTCCTTTTTCAGCAACGATGCCATGGAAAGCTTGCAGTACAACCGATCGAGAGAGGCAATAGTATCACCCGACATACCTCGCAATACCACCCACCTTATGTTAACCTCTCCTCTCATGACATTTATATGATGTTTCTGCCAGGTTAGTGAACCGGGAATGTTTTTATTAATCAGATTTTGAATGAGATGAGCCGCATGGGAGGTATTTAAATACAGTAACACTCCGCCGGGAAGTATACCAAAGAGAATGAATAAAACACACAGGAGTATAAGTAAAATTTTTACCGGTTTTTTCACGGACAGGTAACTTCCTCATATTTTTTGGATTCTACATTATTAGAAACTGATCTGTGAAAATATATCAAATGTTGATTGATTGGAATGGTACAGGGAGTATTATATGGGTAAGAGATTAACAGGATAAGCACTAGCCGACATAATAAGTGATCAATCGAATTGCGGCCAATTATCATTTAGTGGCAGATATTTTAATGAGATTAAGCCGCATGTCAATAATGTCAAGCTGCAGAAAACAACAGTATACATTTACTGTGCTGTATTGGGATATTCAGTAAAAGAGATTGCTTAATTTATTATTTTAATCCCGGGGTAATTAAAGATTATATTATATTCCCTCTTCGAAAAAAGCTTTAAAGCAATGGCACAGGAACCTAGCCTGTCAGGACGACAGGCGACGGGGCCGGGTGTTGACATTGCGGAAGTGAGCTTCCCCTAATCCCTCCAGAATCGGGCGTACGACGACTACACTTCCCGCTAAGCAGACACTGGATACAGGAAGCGCTCTGCCTATCTGGTGGGAGGAGTGAAACGCACATGACTACCGCTTTATAAGCGATCAAAAAAGGGTGAAAGGGTGGTCTGGA
>JAUVGS010000523.1 GCA_030593665.1 Chitinivibrionales bacterium
AAAAACGGCTATGTAAGTATAGCCGTGGGATATAATGGAGATGTTGTATCAGTAATTAGAAACAGCAAGGCATTATACTATGACATTATCATTGATAGTGTATCAATATTTGATAAACATAAACCGGTGACAGCAAGCCCTTATTCGATACAGAATCCATTTAATCTGGGTGGTGCAGGGAGTCCTGTAGGCAGGATATCCGCTCCCCAGAGTGCAACGTATGTTGATATACAGAATGCACTTTTTTATATGCAGACAGGAGATTCTACGCACACCTGGATTAAAATTGGGAATTAATTTAAAGGATAATATTCACTATTTCCGACTAAAATCGGAAAGTTTTACCCCTTTTATTCTTATATCGTCAAGAAACAATTCTATCGTTGCATCGTTATCGCTCGCGGTCTTTATCTCAAGAGCAGTCACTTTATTTTTCACATTAGGGCTGTCCCAGGTCAGTCCCTGCTGTTCAGCCACGGACCCCGGCTCCGGGACTAGCTGTGAAGGTAAAATGGTGTACTCCTGCCAATCCGACGTCAGGATGATTTCAGTACCGACATGTCCCCACGGGGCTAAATCAAAAACACCTTTTGTCCGGATATTCACCCGAACCCATGCATAGGTCGTCCATTGTGACAAGGTTACCGTTCCTTTTGCCCGGAATGTCAACTTCTCCATATTTGAAAAATCATAATATTTGCCATCTTCTCTCATATTGACAACTATCCCCGCATAGGGATGTGGTAAATCCGGGGTAAACAGTTTATAAGTAACATGTAACCCTTTAGTATCATTGTATCCTGCCTTATCAATCACCACACTGCTGAAATCTGCGACAGCATCCGGAAAGAATTTAGTCTGCCCCGCGAAGGTATCGACATAGGCATTCCAGTTCCCGGCCTGTGGACCGAAGTACCACCCGGCGATTGTTGTTTGTGCATTTGTGCCAAAGTCAAAATCCTCAAGGAGTATTTCGCCGGTATCATCGACAATAACAATCCTCTGCTTTGTATCTGCTGCATTACCGCTGGTGTCACTCGCGTTATAGAGGATAGTATAAATACCGCCGGTATCGGTGAAGGTAGCAATACCGACCGTGTCGTTGTAATGGTTATGTACTGTTTTTATGATTTCACCTGTTACATCACCCTCAGTTGAATCATACGCCGTTACAGAGTCGGTGAACTGCTCCCCGATAGTAAGGGTGACGGTATCACTGCCATAGAGTGTTATAACAGGTTTATCTGTATCACTCGGCAGGACAATAACCGTTCTGAAAGTATCGGCTACATTTCCCGCCTGATCCTGTACTTCGTAGAAAACTTTATACGTATCAGCGACCGTAGTGTTTAAACTGTCGGTTAGTACGGTAAAATGTGTAAACGGGATAGTGTCATCGATGTTATCAACAGCAAACGCACCCGGTTCTATATAGGTACCACTGATTTGCATACGATAAGGATCATCCCCAAGGAGTACAATAACCGGCGGAATCAAATCACCCTGCTTGACAATAACGGTTCGTACGGCAGTGGCAATATTACCCGCCGCATCCCAAACCATGTAGGTTACCGTATATGTCCCGGGCGGCGAGGTTGAGTCAATCACCACACTGTAGATAGTTATTATATTGGCGGTTATATCACCATCGACATTATCACAGGCGGTTGCACCGGAATCGTTGTAGTTGTCGCCCTCTTCCATGGAAAATGGATTCGAACCACGTATGGTGATAACCGGTTTCGTGGTGTCACCGACCCCCTTTTCACGGACAATGACCGTGCGCACAACTTGTGCGGAATCCAGGTCGGAATCACTGACTTTATAGGTTACCGAATAGCTCCCTGTTTTCGTAGTATCGACGGTTCCGGTAATACGTATCTGACCGGTGAGATCGCCGTCACCTGTCTGGCCAAGGTTATCATATTTATCAAACGCATACGCGCCGGATTCATCATAGGATTCTTCAAGGTAGACATACTGCGGGTTGGGACCGATCAGCCGGACAACCGG
>JAUVGS010000546.1 GCA_030593665.1 Chitinivibrionales bacterium
AAAAAAGATAGAGCGGAGCGACACCACAACTTTAGACACTTTAGTCACTTTAGCTCACTTTAGGCACTCTTATTTACTCAGGCAAAGCCAATTATCTCTGACCACGCACAAAGTACGTGGATTTAAAAATTGAATTAATTATGTCGCCAATTCTTTTTCCAGCTTGCGGCTGTAGTTTGACATTGAAAAACATCCCAAAAAGTAGAGCAGGGCAATAAATATGTAAGCCTCTATGCTAAAACCCATCCATTCAGGATTCGAAAGGACGGACTGTGTCGTTTTTAACAGGTCGTACAGTGCAATAATCACCACCAGGGATGTATCCTTGAAAGCGGAGATAAGAATACTGACCGTGGGTGGAATTACAATTTTCAACGCCTGGGGCAGGATAACCAGTCGCATGGTCTGGTAATAATTAAGCCCGATAGACTCGGCAGCCTCGTACTGCCCTTTGCTCATACCCTGAAGTCCGCCCCGGACTACTTCGGCGATATAAGCCGCTGTAAACATAATAATGGCTACCTGCGCCCGAAGAATTACATTGATTGTAACACCTTCGGGTAAAAATAAAGGAAATACAACCGAAGACATAAAGAGCAGAGTAATAAGCGGCACCCCGCGGATTAGTTCGATATATACAATACAGACCGTCTTTATGGCAGGCAGGCGGGATTGTCGCCCCAAAGCCAATACTACACCAAGAGGATACGCTGCTGTCAGTCCGAAAACAGAAAGAAGAAGAGTGAGTGGTAACCCCCCCCATTTAGAGCTTTCTACCGGGGCCAGGCCGAACAGCCCGCCTTTCATCAACAGGCCCATGATAAAAAGACCGATAATCCACGCGTAAGCCAGGGGCTTTTTCCAGTGGTTTCGGTTCTGGCTGTAATAAAGAAGACCCACTAATAGAATCATGGCTATTAAAGGCCGCCATTGTGATTCATACGGGAAGAAACCGAAAATGATGAACCGAATATTTGCAGGGATGATAGACCAGCATGCACCACCTGCTTCATGACATTGAGCTCCTGTGGAAACCCATAAACTGTCGATAAACGCCCATCGGATAAAGGACGGCACAATTTTCCAGAGAAAATACAAGGTGACGATGGTGATAACTGAGTTGAACCAGCCATTGAAAAGATTGCCTTTGATCCACCCTATTACTCCCACACTGGTAACCGGTGGCTTTACCTCTTCTGACTTTATATTATTTGCTGTTTCTTCCATTATTTTCTATCTTTCTACCAGAGCAACCTTTTTATTATACCAATTCATAAAAGCGGATGTGCTCAGGCTAAAGAAAAGATATACGACCATCATCATTGCAATGCCTTCTATTGCCTGTCCGGTCTGATTGATCGCTGTCCCGGCCACGGAAACAAAATCCGGATATCCGATGGCAACCGCCAGGGAACTGTTCTTGGTCAGGTTCAACATCTGGCTGGTCAGAGGTGGAACGATCACCCGTAAAGCCTGTGGTAATATTACCAGGTTTAATATCTGGCCGGATTTAAGGCCCATGGACATGGCTGCTTCTGTTTGCCCGTGACTTACCGACTGTATTCCGGCACGGACAACTTCCGCTACAAATGCAGCAGTATAAAAAACCAGCCCCAGCAATAGCGCTGTGAATTCCGGACTGATATTAACGCCACCTTTAAAATTAAACCCCACAAGTACGGGAACATCCATCGCCGTCGGTGCTCCGGCCAGGTACCAGGTAATCGCAGGAAGTCCGATAAGAATCCCGAGACATACACGAAAAACAGGAAAAGTCTTTCCTGTTGTTTCCTGCCGCTTTCTTGCCCATCGACGCAGCAGATAAGCCAGTACACAAGCGGATAGAAAAGCCAC
>JAUVGS010000104.1 GCA_030593665.1 Chitinivibrionales bacterium
TCCAGAATATCTGCAATATCCCGCCTAAAGACAGTGTAAAGGTTACCATCACATTCAGTACCCCTTTAGTATATGATATGGATCGTTATGACCTTAATTTCCCGACTACCATTGCTGATGACCGTTATGGTGATAATCCGCTGGATCCCGTAGTCTCCTATCCGCATGAGCGGCCCGGTACCAGTCTGGAATTTTATATCCTGATTATGACTCCATATACTATAACGGGTCTTTCCTGCCCCACGCATGAGGTGGATATTCAACATGTTATTTCCGCACAGACCGCTATCAACCTTGACCTTCTTGAATCGGGCGAGGACTTTCCCGAAGACGTCAACCCTTCACTTATCCTGCTGAAGAGCAAGCCGACAATCCCCAATAACGATATTGTCATTCGTTTCGGGCGGGCTGAAGCAACGCGTGATATCAGTGTGCTTTCATACAATGACGGTAAAGACGGCTATTTTGCCATGCAGATTTTCCCTGACCTGCATGATTCGGGAAACCAGGAACCCGAGTTATTAGATATTGTATTTGTTATTGACAGGTCAGGATCAATGAGTGGCAATCCCATTGTTCTTGCACGCGAAACAGTGCACCGGATGCTTGATAAGGCCGGGCCTGAGGACAGGATTTCACTGCTTGCTTTTAGTAACAGCACGGTAACTCTTTTCCCGACACCTGAACCTGCAACAGCGGAAAATGTCGCACAAGCGCATGCATGGATTGACAATCTTGTGGCAAGCGGCGGTACCGAGATGCTGGCCGGTGTGAAAAAAGCGCTGGAAACACCGTTAACCCAGGGCAGAATGCGGATTATCGCCCTTATCACCGATGGTGAAATCTATGGCGTTGATCAAATATATGCCACGATTAAAAACGACCAGTCAAACACCTTTGTTTTTGCATTCGCCATTGGCAATACCACAAACCAGGAACTCATCGATGGCGCTTCTGAAGCTGGCAAAGGTGTAGGAAAACACATTGTTACTATTGATGATGTTGCTCCAACCGTTGCTGATTTCTTTTTACGTATCAGAATCCCGCAGATTTCAGACCTTTCCATTGACTGGGGCAGCCCGGATATACCGACCAGCATTGTCGGGTCCGAAATGAGCAATCTCTGGTACGGTGCACCGATAAAAGTCTTCGGGCACTATAACGCAGGCGGCCCCCGTACCTTGACCCTGAGCGGTTATTCCAATGACGCACCTGTGTCGGAATCATATGATGTCAAATTTGCCACAGAAAATACCGTGCTTGATATGGTGCCTAAAATGTGGGCACGTGAGATCATTGAATACTGGATGCATGAGCAGATTGCAAATGGTAATGAAAATAACAAGGCAAAGATTGAAGAGATAAGCCTTGCTCACAATGTCCTCTGCAAATACACTGCATTTATTGCTGTTGCGGATTCAATTTATGATGAGAAACTGGGTAAATGGGTAACCGCAGAGGAGTTTTTTGCTAACAATCCGGTTAATAATAATGGTAATAATAATGATACGAACCAGACTACCGGTGTAACAAAACTTGTTAATGAATTGCAGGTAAAACCTGCCCTGTCACTCCACCGGTTGAGTAACGAAGTCCGTTTCTCGTTACAAGGAATCCCGTCGAATAGTATTGACGGTGTGGTAAATATCTATGATCTCAAGGGAAGAATAATTATGCAGTGGCGGATAACAGATCTTGCGAGCAGGAATTTCAACTGGTCATGGAAATTAACCGATATGTATGGCCAACGGATTGCAAAAGGATTCTATGTGCTGTCTGTACAGAACAGTTTCTTTAAAATGAACAAAAGGCTTCTTATCAAATAATAATTATCTGAGAATGGATTGGCTCCAGGGCTGCATGCAGTTGTACTCGCCTCTGCTTTGCGGTCCGGCCAAAGGATTACCGGAAAGCACAGGAGACATAATAGTTTCAGCCGATAGGCTGGTATTCCTTATGCTTCAGAACGATAGTGACAATGACAGAATTCTTAAGGCGAATAAACAAATGCAAAAAAGCAACTCCACACAACCTTGTCCAAAGGAGGACGGTATGATTAAAAGAGTACTCGTCACAGCACTCATGGCTCTGGCCCTGTTCACCGAAACAAGTTTTGCAATCGGTGCACTCTATGCGCGCAGGCCATTGACAAACCAGAACATGCAGCCGCTTTGGCTGAAAAAGTATGACGCCACGGTTACTATAACCGACCAGATGGCTATTACCCATGTTGACCAGACATTTAAGAATGAGACCAACCAGCGCCTTGAAGGGATCTTTATATTCCCGCTGCCGAAAAACGCCATTATCATGAACCTGATACTCTGGATAAACGGCGTACCGGTACAGGGCAAGGTCATGGATTCGGATACGGCTCAGTCTATCTATGAAAATGTTGTGAAAAAGATGATAGACCCGGCGCTTCTTGAGTACCTTGGAGACAATATTTTCAAACTGTCTGTCTATCCGATAGAGCCGAACGGCAAACCGATGAGTGAGCGGCGTATTGAAATCACGTATGCCGAAACCCTGCCCTACGAAAGCGGTAATATCGATTACACCTTTTTTATGAAAACAGTCAACCTCTCATCAAAACCTGTAGAACGGGCATCTATCGATATAGCATTAACGTCGCAGAAAAATATTCTTTCTGTAACATCACCGACCCATGGCGGCACATCGGGACTGGTAATCAATAAACTTTCAGACTTTTCATATAAGATCACGTATGGCGAAGAAAACACCATGTCGGAAAAAGACCTGAAAATTTATTATCAGCTTAAGAATGATGATTTCGCTATCAACCACCTTACCTATCTGCCGAACACGGACAGTGCCATGTTTTTTGACGCTCCGGGAGACGATTCCTACTACCTGTTATGGGTCACCCCGCCCGATGATATTTCCCAGTCACAGGTGCTTAAAAAGAACATTGCCTTTGTCGCGGATATATCCAGCTCCATGGAAGGCGAACGTATGGAACAGTTGAGAAAATCCCTCAATGCCATGGTTGATATGCTGAATCCGGGCGACCGCTTTAACGTTATTGCTTTTAATACAGCGCCGCTGCCATTTAAAAGCGACCTGGTGATTGCTGATGCGGCAAATATCAGTACCGCGCATAATTTTATCAATGAACTGGGTGCGGTTGGTATGACTAATATGGAAGACGCCTTTAAAGTCGGCCTCAAAAGTACCTGGCATGATACCTGTATCAATGTGGTGGTTTTCCTTACCGACGGGAAACCCACCTGGCCGATCAACACCAGCAGCAAAGGGGTTATAGATACGGTTACCGCCTGTAACACCCACCATGTGGGTATTTACACATTCGGAATTGGTGATGAGGTGGAAGCACCGTTCCTTAAACAGTTGGCAAAGGAGAACGACGGTTTTAATATCATGATCATGGAAGATGATAATATACAAATGGTATTGAAACATTTCATGGATAAGATATCCTATCCGCTTATTAAAAATGTTGCTATCAATTACGGCGGCCTTGACAAGTATGACATCTACCCCAAGGTGCTGCCAAGTCTTTTTGCCGGCACACAACTGACAATACTCGGGCGGTATCGCAATGCCGGCACTTTTACCACAACCTTTACCGGTGATGTCGGTTCGCAAAGCGTTTCCCTTGCCGGCAATCTCTCATACCCCTCACAGATGCCGAACCAGCCGTTTGTCGCTCGTATGTGGGCATCTGCCAAAATCGATTACCTGCTTGATGAGATAGATCTGTATGGTGAATTACCGGAACTGAAAAACGCCATAAAGGAACTTGGTAAAAAGTACTGTATTATAACTCCCTACACCTCATATCTCGTGATTGAAGATCCGATGTCGGTCATGGATAAAACAGTACCGTATGCAAAGAACCTGCACCTGTTTAAAAACACGCCGAATCCGTTCAAAGCTGCGACAACTATCCGGTTTGCCGTTCCAAAATCGGAAAAAGCTTTAACAGTACAACTGAGAGTATTTGACCTTCGCGGCAGGCTGGTAAGAACCCTGATCAATGAATTGACCATGGGTGGAAACTATTCTCTGCAATGGGATGCCACAGACGAACAGGGCAGCCCGGTCGGGACCGGTTTCTATATCGCCATGCTGAAGATTGGCACACAGACAAAGATGATAACTATGCGGCTGGTAAAATAGCGGTATCCGCTGTTGATATCAGCACGAATCGCTCATATCAATATCAAAGATTGGAGAAACAGCATGTCACATACCGATACAAAAAAAATAGTGATCCATAGTCCTGAAAAGCTGTCTCACACCATTTTTGACTGTCCGGCACCTGTGTGGGCGATTCTGTATTTGGTTTTTGTAGTTATCTTTTTCTTTTCGATCTTTAAATCTATTATGTAATGGGAGAATTCCCCGTATGGACGGCACACCTTATCACGATGATGGTATCTGTGGAGCAGTTGTTCTAAAACCCTCTTGCCGCTGCTCCCGGACCGTCCTTGAATCAAAAAAAATATTAATTAGTGACTGTCCGGAAACGTCATTTCCGCATGTTATTAGCGGGCGAAGTGCGCCAAAGGTGTGAATCCAATCCTTAATTTGCCTTAAAAAGCTGGATTCCGGCCTAAAAACATACCGGAATGACAGTAAATAGGTAGTTTTCGGACAGGCACTAATTATTGAAATCATAAATATTATATCAAAATCGATTATCGTCCTCCTGCTCGTCGTCGTCCTCGAAAAGAAAAGAACCGCGTATAAGGAAGAGAACGAAGGAGTGCCCATATCCGCATTGTAATATATTACCGTATTTATAAATCAGGGCATTTAGGCAACGTTATCTTTTTCAATCAAAACACTGCTGTTATATTAACTTTTTTCACCTTATACCCCACAAAGCTCCCTGTTATCCCTGAAAGTGAGTACGAAAGCTCCTGGATAACATTGTGTCCCACAAAAGGGATAATGAACACTAGCAACTGAAGTTGCAAATGTTCATTATAGAAGCAGAAAGGTAATTCCCATGCCCTTCTACTTAACACACTGTTATATTTTCAACAGCAAATAACAACGGAGCTTTTTATTTGTGATAACTCTGCAGAACGTTCAAAAACAATTCGGCACAAAAGTCCTCTATGATACTATTTCCCTATCGATTAATCCGAATCATTGTATCGGGTTTATCGGCCCCAACGGCTCCGGTAAAACAGTATTACTGCGGATTCTTGCCGGCGACGAACAGGTTGACAGCGGCGAGGTGATCGTTCCCGGGACCATTAAGACCGGCTATCTCCCACAGGAGATGAATATCACCCAATCTATTACTCCGCTCAATCTTGTTCTCAAACCATTCAGCCACCTTTTTGATACTGAGGCAGTTACTGAAGACCTTGCTTCTGACAGTGATTATAAAAAAGCTGTCAGCAAGTATGATTCGCTCCATACCGAACGCGACATTCACGATGCTGATTCGCTTCATGCGCGGGCAAAAGCAATTCTGGCCGGTCTCGGGGTGCCGGAAGATTCCTGGCAGGATTCTATTCAAAATTTATCCGGCGGCTATCATATGCGTGTGCTGCTTGCACAATTACTGCTGGTTAAACCGGATTTACTCCTGCTCGATGAACCGACCAATCACCTTGATATGGACTCTTTAATCTGGCTGGAAAAATTCCTGCAGAAATACAACGGCGGCATGCTGATTGTCAGTCACGACCGCGATTTCCTTAACCGTATTACCACCCACACCATGGAAATCTGCGGAGGCGGCATTACCCAATATAACGGGAATATCGAAGCTTTTCTCGCCTGGAAAAAAATGCACAGTATGACTGAATCGCGACGGGTAAACAATCTGCAGGATAAAATAGCGCAGACCGAGCATTTTATCACCCGGTTTAAAGCAAAAAATACCAAGGCATCCCAAGCCAGATCCAAGATGAAGCAACTTGAAAAACTGAAAGGGCAGCTCCCCGAAAGGAAGGCGGCACAAAAAACCATTCATTTTCAGTTTCCCGCACCCTCCCGATGCGGTTCCGTGCCTTTACAACTCGAAAACGTCTCTGTTTCCTATGACTCGCTACAGGTATTTCATAACCTGTCGCTGACAGTTCAACGCGGTGATAAAATAGCGGTTATCGGGCCTAACGGCGCGGGGAAATCAACTCTGCTCAAACTCTGTTGCGAAGAGATCGTAGCGGATACCGGCAGGATTATTACCGGTCACAACACCGCAGTCAACTACTTCAGCCAGCATCGACTGGAGCAGCTCCGTCCGGAAAAAACCGTATTTGATACTGTAGCTGAAATATCTATACAAAGGGATAAAACATATATTCAATCGGTTCTCGGGGCATTCCTGTTCAGCGGTGATGATGTGCTCAAAAAGGTGGGAATTCTTTCCGGCGGGGAAAAGTCGCGTCTCTCTTTGGCAATCCTGCTGGCAAATCCCGGCAATGTCCTTCTGCTTGATGAGCCGACAAATCATCTCGATATTGACTCTGTGCAACGACTGGCAGAAGCGTTGTCTCAATTTGCCGGCACGCTGCTTATTGTATCTCACGATGAATTCTTTCTTTCCCGTATTACGAACCGGATTATCGAACTACGCCCCGGGATGTACCGTGATTTTCCCGGAACCTTATCTGATTACCGCTCCTATATTGAAAATGGTTATATCGATCCGCTAACAAACATATCCACCAAAGAAACGCATGACCATAAAAGGAATAAGCGGGAGCGTATACAGAAACGTGAAGAGCGGAAAAAGCTGGAACGCCGGATTGTTAAAATCGAAAAAATTATTGCAACCCTTGATCGGTACATGGCAGATCTAAAGTCAGACCTTGATAATCCATCAAACGCCACCCGGTACGATCTTCTTACTGAAATCCACAGTATCCTGGAAGAACACAAAAAGGAATACGATCGATTAATGGAGGAGTGGGAAAAACTTCACCACCGCCTTGAAGATTATACGAACGAATAAGAAAGGTTCTTCAGGATATACCGTGATGATATACCCTGAAGACAAAGCTGCTGCAACTAACGCCAGAACTCTGGACATAGGGCCAAAATGGGTTTGCGTGTTTTGGTTGATAAACGGTACTACCAACTGTCCTATATGAGCCAAAAACGGGAATTAAGAGCATAAAACCAGGCTCCAAAAACGCAAAGACTTTTGGGTAACTT
>JAUVGS010000241.1 GCA_030593665.1 Chitinivibrionales bacterium
GCGGTTGATAAGGTCATCGGCAGGGCTCTTGTGCAATCAATCGACTTTGCAGAAACAATTCTTTTCTGTTCAGGGAGGACATCATCAGAGATTTTACACAAAGCACGAACCTGCGAGATTCCGATAATTATTTCGCGCGGCGCACCGACTCACCAGGCAGTATTGCGTGCCCGTGATATGGGTATTACGCTGATAGGATTCGCGCGCGGCAGTAATTTTACCATCTATTCGCATGAAAAAAGGATACTTTTTGAATAATAAAGGGTGCGCTTTAAAAAGTCTGTCTACTATTTTTAGAGTGCGTTTCAGCGCTGTAGGGATACAAAACTTTGGGCACTTACCGCCATTGTAAATACCGCTTTACTCTTTGTAAAATTTTAGCGTTCGCTCAATAAATAACGAGAAAATGGATGATATCATTCGAAGAAGCATTACAAACAGTTCTGAATTCCGCAATTCCATTGGATAAGGAATCTGTCCCATTGCCTGCGGCCTGCGGCCGCATTCTGTATACTGACATTGCTTCTGACGTCGATATGCCGCCATTCAATAAATCCGCAATGGATGGGTATGCCTGCCGGTTGGAGGATTTAGATAAACCTCAGCAGGTGATTGAAACCATTGCTGCCGGTTATACACCGCAAAAAGCAATTGGTGCCGGTGAATGTTCAAAAATCATGACAGGCGGAGTTGTCCCTGAAGGCGCGGATTGTGTGGTAATGGTTGAACATACTGAAATAAAAGATGATTTGGTTTATGTTGTTAAAAAGAGCAACGTTCGAAATATCTGTTATAAAGCGGAGGATGTTAAAGAAGGCGATAGTGTCATTCAAAAAGGAACGTTAATCACTCCTGCAGAAATAGCGGTTCTCGCATCAGTCGGCTGTGATCCTGTCCCGGTGGCACGAAAGCCGGTTCTGGGCGTTATCGCAACCGGCAGCGAGCTGGTTGAACCGTCACAAAAACCGGCTCACGCCCAGATACGCAACAGCAACAGTTATCAACTATGCAGCCAGATAGAACAGGCCGGTTGTGTTTCAAAATATTTTGGTATTGCAAAAGACACACCGGAGGCAATCCGCTCATGTATTGAAAATCTTATACATGAAGTTGATATTCTTCTGGTATCGGGCGGTGTGTCAATGGGTGATTATGATTATGTCCCTCAGGTACTTAAGGATACAGGCTTTGAACTGATGTTTGAAAAAGTGGCGATAAAACCGGGCAAACCAACGGTATTTGGTAAAAATGAGAATAAGTTTGTGTTCGGTATGCCGGGGAACCCGGTTTCCACCTTTATGATATTTGAATTATTTGTTAAACCGTTCTGTTTTAAAATGATGGGTGGAGAGTATTGCCCGGTAAAAATATCCCTGAAAGTTTCCGGGACCATTAAACGGAAAAAATCCGACCGGCTGGCTTATATCCCGGTTGTTATTAACGAAAGAGGAGAGGTGCGTCAGGTATCCTACCACGGTTCAGCACATATACATGCTTTAGCCACGGCACATGGCTATATTGCGACACCTGTCGGGGTGAATGAATTTTCAGCGGGGGAAGAAGTTGAGGTGACTCTGCTGCCATAAGGGGTATGAATAACTATGCTCACAGACAATCATAATAGAACAATAGACTATCTACGCGTATCGGTTACTGATAAGTGTAACTACCGGTGCACCTATTGTATGCCGGCTGAAGGTGTGCCTTTGAAATCACACAGTGAAATACTGAGCTATGAGTCAATCGCCCTCATAGCCAGTATCGCCGGTAAAATGGGTTTTACCAAGATACGACTGACCGGCGGCGAACCTCTGGTAAAACGAAATATCGAATCCCTGGTTGAAATGATTCGGTTGACCGGGAAATATAAAGAGATTACCATGACAACCAACGGCGTGCTCCTTACCCGGGAACTGGCAAAAAGACTCAGGGAAAATGGCCTCACCAGAATTACTATCTCACTTGACACAATCGATCCCCACCGATTTACAGAAATTACCAGAGGGGGAAATATCAATGATGTGTTTACCGGCATTGAATCTGCTAAGGCTGCGGAGCTCTTTCCGATAAAAATCAATATGATCATTTTTGCAGAAACGACTCCCCGGGAGATCGATACCATGCGATCATTCTGTGATAAAAACGGATTGGTTCTCCAGACCATTAAGCACTTTTCGTTGTATAACAGGGAACATGAGTCACAATATCCACACTCATTTGACCGGCCGCAACCGTGTGAAATGTGTAACAGGCTCCGGTTAACGGCTGACGGATATTTAAAATCATGCCTTTTCTCAGACAAAGAGATTAAAGTTAATCTGAATAATATAGAAGAAAGTATTCGTAAAGCAATTACCGATAAACCTTTTCATGGAACCGCTTGTGTAAATAGAGTGATGTGTCAGATCGGAGGGTAATACGTATGGAATTTTCCCATATTGACAAATCGGGACAGGTAACGATGGTTGATGTATCTGAGAAACCGATAGTAAAGAGAACGGCAACAGCAACAGGTTCTGTCCATTGTGAAGTACAGACTATTGACTTGCTTAAAAAGGGATTACTTAAAAAGGGCGATCCTTTAGCGACCGCTCGAATCGCCGGCATTATGGGTGCAAAAAAGACCGGTGAACTGATCCCCCTCTGCCATCCCCTGCCGATTGACCAGGTAACGGTCGATTTCACGATAGAAGACGACTCGATACATATTGAATCCAAAGTTATCACGACGGCTAAAACCGGTATCGAGATGGAAGCGCTTACTGCGGTTTCAATTGCCGCCCTTACAATCTATGACATGTGTAAAGCGGTAGATAAAACCATGGCTATTGGTGAAATCACTCTGCACAGCAAGACAAAGGAGCCTGTTTCTTGAAAACCTTTGAAATTGTCTCACTGAATACTTCCAAAGAAAAAGGTACGGTAAAAGTACCTGTTGACAAAATCACCCTGCAGGTAAACCATGGCATCGTCGGCGACGCCCATGCAGGAGACTGGCACCGGCAGATATCCCTGCTTGCCATGGAAGACGTCGCAATCATGCAGCAGAAGCTGGATACTATTACCCCTGGTGATTTTGCCGAGAATATCACCACCCGGGGTATTGACCTTGCGGCACTCCCGATCGGCACGCGATTAACTATTGGCAATACCGAAATGGAAGTAACACAGATCGGTAAAACCTGCCACCAGGGATGTGAAATTTTTAAAAAGATCGGTGAATGTATTATGCCGCGCCGCGGTATTTTTGTAAAAGTTATTACCGGAGGAGAAATTACCCGTGAAAGTACTGGTACTTACGATATCTGACAGAGCTTCGCAAGGCGTCTATGAAGATAAATCCGGCCCCGCTATCAAAGAAATCCTTATTGAAAAGCTGCCGGAAGTATCTGTTGACAGTCTCATCGTCCCGGATGAAGAAGAAGCTATTCTCAATGCCTTTTCAACGCACAATGACAGGGATGTTATTATAACAACCGGCGGGACCGGTATCGGCCCGCGTGATATAACACCCGATGTTACCGAAAAATTCTGTGATCGATTGATACCCGGGATTGCAGAATATTTACGCTCCGAATCAATCAAACAGACAATTAATGCAGTTATATCATGCGGTATAGCTGGGGTAAAAGGTAAAACAATTATTATTAACCTTCCCGGTTCTGTAAAGGGGGCTGCCTTCTGTACAGAACTGCTTATTCCAATTATATTGCATGCAGTTAAAATGGTGCGGGGTGAAGGGCATTAACAAACCAACTGTTGAAATAACTAACGCGGGATAAACCCGCAAGTAAGTTCCTTATCAGATTTCTTTCTAAAAAACAAGAAAGCAATCTGTAAGGTACTAAACTATCATGCGCCTCTGAACAATTTATAAAACGATAACAAATAAAAAACAAAGACAATTTTATAATAAATGTATACTATGGTATACTTACCAATAGGGCTTATGGCTATTTCGAAGCAATGAGGAGTTGTTATGATTGATAGAATAATTGATACATTAAAAAAAGAATTAGAGAAAATATATGGGTCGAGACTTAAGAAAGTTTTTCTTTATGGTTCATGGGCCAGGAACGAAGCAACTGAAGATTCGGATATAGATATTATGCTTGTACTCGACGGCAGTGTTGTTCCGGGAAGAGAGATTGACAGAATAATTGACACCCTAACAGACATCAACCTGGAATATGGAGTCCTTATTTCGATTTATCCGGTCTCATTAAAAGATTTTACAAATGTAAGCAGCCCTCTTTTATTAAACGCCCATAAAGAAGGGACTCCTGTATGATGAAAGAAATTGAATCTCTTATCAAGCGGTCGAAAAAATATCTAAACAGTGCAAGGCTCCTTCTTAATGAAGGCGATTTTGAATCT
>JAUVGS010000105.1 GCA_030593665.1 Chitinivibrionales bacterium
CCATTAGACAGAGAAAATAACCGCCCATATAGACAAGAACTGCTTGATGGCGCTTCTCAAATAGATTTAGGGTTAATGACAACCTGGGATTTATACCGGTTGCTTCGTAGTTTCTTAAAGAATAAGTGGGACCCGGAAAACGTGAAAGGTTTGTTTTATAAATCACAGCGTATGTCAATAGTACCTACTAATTATGAATACATTGTTAAAAAAGGTGATACTTTTACCGGTATCCTCTCAAAATTCAATATATCAGAAAATGAGGCTGTTCAATATTATACATCACTCAAATCGATTGGCTTTTCTACTCTTTTCCCGGGCGATTCTCTCTGCCTTACCAAAGACGGGAAAAAAAGGGTAAAATCATTCTCCCTGCTGAACAGGTTGAGTTACTGGTATCATCTGCATACCAGTGACAGCACACTCCAGGTCGAAAAGAAGCCGCTCGAAGTGACCACCTACCGGTGCCTGGTTAAAGGAACCCTGGAATCATCACTCTCAGAGGATATGTGGAAATATGGTGTTGGTGACGCACTCGTAATTAAAATGTCTGATATCTTTGCCTGGGATATTAACTTTTTCATGGACCCCCGTAAAGGCGATACATTTGAGGTTCTTTTTGAAAAAAATTACCGTGACGGCAGGTTCGTTGGCTATGGCTCGATACTTGCGGCTAAATATATAAATGGTGATAAAAAATTTTACGCAATAGCCCTGAAAAATTCCCGTGGAAAGCTCAATTACTATGACCTGAACGGTAAATCAGTGCAGAAACAGTTTCTTAAAGCACCACTTCGGTTCAATAGAATATCCTCAGGGTTTTCATACAGTAGAAAACATCCGATTCTTGGTATATACCGCCCCCATCTCGGTATAGATTATGCGGCACCGCGTGGTACACCGGTCTATGCTGCCGCAGACGGGAAAGTGACATTTACAGGAGTTAACGGCAATTATGGCAGGCAGGTTAAACTCTCCCACGGAGCTTCATACCAGACATTCTACGGCCATTTATACACTATAGGACGGGGAATACGACCAGGCGTGCATGTCTCACAGGGGCAGTGTATCGGCACCGTAGGAAAAACCGGCCTGGCAACCGGGTATCACCTGGATTACCGCATGAAAATCGGTTCACGGTTTGTTAATCCTGTCACTATATCCTTACCGTCAAAAAAGGGTGTCCCTGAGGGAGAACGCGCACAATTTGAACATACCAAACAGACCTATCTCTCCATGATGCATATACGTATGAACCGGCAAGGCTGTATTGTCATTGATATTATCCAGCCGGATGCCGATAAACCCGCTGTTTCCAAAACCACCACGATCGAATCCAATGATGGTAACACCACAAGTTCTTGACAAAATACGGAATGAGATCATTCTCTCCGGAAGGGATACCCGCTACAAACTTGAGGCCTACGGCTTTATCCTGCGCGGTCTTAATTTCTACCATACCAAGTCAGGCGAGCGCCGCCACTTTACCGGCCAGGAGCTGGCAAAAGGCTTTATTGAATTCGCACAAAAACAGTTCGGGCCCCTTACGCACAGTGTTTTACAAAACTGGGGCATTAATAAAACCGATGACCTGGGCAATATTGTCTATAATCTTATCGATATTAAACTTATACGAAAACAGGACAGCGACTCACTTGAAGACTTCTTCGGTGTCTTTGATATAAAAAAATATCTTGATAAGCAAGATCACTACCACATCGATAAGCGCTATGTAAAAAGCATAAAAGGAGCTTGACATTAATTATCTTGTACATATATTTTAAAACTCCATTATTTGAAAATTGTGTGCCGCTTTAGCTCAGTCGGTAGAGCAAGGGACTGAAAATCCCTGTGTCCGCAGTTCAACTCTGCGAGGCGGCACCATCTAATACAAGGACTTACGGGGTTACCTGTAGGTCCTTTTTTTGGCTTGCCAATTCTTTATCACGCCCTATAAACATTATGCAATTTCTCCTTAATGTCGATTTCGTGAGGAATAAAACAATTCATCACAACCGCACAAAACAAGTTGTTTGTCGATTTTGTGATGGCAATCTGTGCTTGTTTGCGCCTCACAAAATCGACAACATCTAAGGTCTAGCGTGAGTTTATTATAAAGTTAAAGTTTTCGTCATTTTTCAACACTGTAATTGTCAGTACATCAGACAGTTACAGTATTTTTTTTGCAAAAACAATAGTATATATTTCTGAGAAATTAAAGTCAGGCCAAATCAGAAGAATTTATCAGATGTTGGCAAATAAGGAGAAACAATTAAAGGAGTTACATGAACTTCTATCCAATCCTCGTGCTTAAAAAAGAAACAGGAAACAATTAACCGAACAAATAAATAATATACTAAAGTCTGAGTTGGCAATAAAATTGATTGGTTGGGAATTGAAATGGGTTAGTAAAGGCACGTACAAATTGATATTCGATATTAATCAGAAAGAGATAGAAATACTGGAAGAAAAATTTGGGATACGAATCATAATGACAAATCGTCATCGGTGGGAAACCGATAAAATAATCAAAGCTTTTCACGGACAGTCAGATGTAGAAAGGGCATTTAGAGAAATGAAGAACCTTTTCCATATGTCGGTAAAACCTCAATTCCATTGGACAGATCAGAAAATCAGAGTACATTATTTTATCTGTATTATTGGCTATCTATTGTCAACACTCTTATGGAGAGAGGTACGCGTTAAACTAAATTTTAAGGGATGTATGAATACCCTTTTTAATATGCTGAAGATTATAAGGTTGGCTACGATAATACAAGAGGATAAAAAGGGAAAAGTGAAAGCTACTTATCAATTGGAGGAAATGGATGAAGAAGGAAATGATTTGGTGTAATGTTTAAATATTAAAAAAACGCACCTGAAAAAAATAAAACTTAAAGGATTTAGTATATACAATTAGCCCTGCATTAACACATATTATATCAACATCTTACATGAATATACTCTAAAATTTATAATAAACTCACGCTAGGTATGAAAACAGTACTCTCATCATCACCTCCTCCTTTATCTGCCCTAAACAAGTTTAGCGTTACTCACCTGTAGCGTTGGCTTTTTGATCGCGCCATTTTTCATACGCCAGGAAATCACGCCATTCCCGGTTTTCCGGGTTGATTTCCAGGGCTTTCTGGTAGAACATGGCGGCTTTGTTGAGATCGCCTTTACTTTTATACATGAGTCCATTTAAGAAATAGGTTTGACCCATAATATAGCGGTTCATCTTCTGCTGATCATCTATATTAACGAAAATGTTTGCCGGATTAACCCTCTGTTTAAGCAGGGTGGCAAGGTTGATATGCCAATTGTCATTGCGTACACTTTCAGGGCGGTAAAATTCAAGAAAGGGCCTGTTATCCTTATGGATCGCTGTTTTGCTATCAAGCTGTTTAATACCCTGTGCATCGAGAAGCATGGAAAGGACAACAACATAAGGGTCATATACCAAATTGTCTTGAAGTTTCCTGATTTCCTGTTTCAATCCCTGGAAATCAATAACAGTCGGTTCTTTTGTACCTATGAGCACGCCGTGTGAATGACCGAGCCACACTGTTGCATGAGTAAAGACCGAATGAAACGTTTTGATCAATGCAATAAAGTCATGGGGTGACACCCGGTGGAGCGGAAGATACTGACATACGACGCCTTTTGGGGTTATATGATCTTTACACAATTGGAAATACTCCTGCGTATACAGGTTACCGCATCCGAGGGTGGGATGAGTCGGATCACAGGAGATAATATCATACTTTTTATCGGTTAAAAGCAGGTGATTCCTGCCGTCACCATCAATGAAATGGACCTTACTATTATTGACAACATTATTGTTGTGTTTGGAAAAATAACCGGCGGCATCCCGAACCCCCGGACAGATTTCAACACAGTCAATACTGCGCACCGCATGCTTTGCTACCTCACCGGTAGTAACGCCGATACCAAAGCCAATAATCAGTACATCCTGCGCCGTAGGATTTATAAAAAAGGGCATGTGGCCGAGGAGCTTTACTAATTTTAAAGCATCATAATTAATACCACACACCTGATTATTATTTACATACAGCACCCTGATACCGGTACGGGTATCCTCTCTGACCAATACGGTGCCGGACAGGGTCTCTTTATAGTGGAGTATTGTATCGGTACGGTTTTTGGATCGAAAGAGTGATGGCGGATGAATAACCGGATTTCGGATTGCCTGCGCACCCATTATCAGACTAACCACTGTGAGTCCAACGAATACTGTAAGAACCGTTTTCTTTTGCAGTACAGTTTTTTCGAATGAAACAAGTAGTACTGCTGTTACAAGGTATACCCCCGCTATAAGAACACATCCACGCACCACACCAAGCAATGGTATCATGACAATACCTGCAAGCAAAGAACCCAGCACACACCCAAGGGTGTTTACAAAATAGAGTTTCCCTACCTGCGCGCCGATGGTTTCAACACTTTGGGTATATATTCTGCACATGGCAGGAAAACTGATCCCCATAAGCAGGGCTGGAATAAGTAACAGTACGCTGGAGAGCATGATTCCCGGTAGAAATACTTTAAATACAGGAATCCGTAACAGGGTTCTCTCAAAAAGTGATAGCACCAGGGGAAGATCATTCAAAAAAGAGGTTACCACGATGATATATACCCCGGATATTCCCATTGTCAGTAAAAGAAGTACAGGAAGTTGCCTTGTTTCTTTGATATATTTGGCAAAAAGCAGGCTGCCCACACCGATACCGGTCAGATATATGACAAGAATACTTGAAAAACTATAGGTTGAATTCACGAGAAATATGCCTAATGCTCTCGATGCAAGGATCTCATAGGCAAGGCTGCAAAAGCCAGAAATACCGGCTATAAGCACTATTATTTTCCGGGAAAAAAGTGAAGCCCGGACTGTATCTGCTTCATTTTGTGCCGAGGCGGTATTTTCCTGCTGTTCAGGGCGCATGCTATACGTACTGTACCCCAGTAACAAACTGATAAAAATAGCGAAAAGCTGTGTTTGAATTTGTCCCACACGCCCAATCAAATAATAGCCGCTTAACCCTGCGCCAATAATCCCGCCGATTGTATTAACCGCATACACTGTAGCGATACCACTGCCGATATCCCTATTGTTCTTTACCGCATGTCTGGTAATCACCGGCAAGGTCCCGCCCATGAGTGTTGTGGGAACAAGCAGTATGATAAACGAGAGAATGCTGATCAGAACTATCGAGGTATTTCCGCTGACATGAAACACCTGAAATAAAAATTTGTAGAACATATCCAATTTTAAAAACAGCAGCGTTATAATAAAGGACGAAAGAGCGATACCCAATTGAAGGAGACTGAACATCCGCAGTCTATTTTGTATAGCATCGATCTTTTTGCCCCAGTAGATACTGCCAAGGCCAAGGCCGGCCATATACACCGCAACGACGACAGAAACAGCAAGGGTTGTTCTGCCAAAGACAACAGAGAGGATTCTCACCCAGGCAATTTCATAGATCAGGCCGGTGAAACCGGAGAAAAAAAAGATAAGGAGAAGGTACGCATGAGAGTTATTACCGAAAAATCTGCTTTTATTCATAGCGTTTTATTCATGAAAAATTTTTCGAACTACGGTGGATTCAAATAGTAATATACCATCCCTTTTCATGAGAATTATCAGAAATTTCTATTTTTAATGAATCTGACACGAAAATTATGAGGATTTCTTCCCTGCGAATTTTATTAACAATCCTCGGGGTAATAGGTAGATTGCTTAGGTGTGTTACAATTTGTACGTTATTAATACTAAATAAATATGTATTTTAGATAGAGATTGTTTAAATTAATAGAGAGTAAAGAGACGCTATCTATATATCCATTTTTTTTAAAAGAGGATTTGTATGAAAAAACTTACGTTTCTATTTCTGCTGCTGCTTCTTGTACCAGTGACAGGCTGGTCAAAACCATCCATCAATTTGAAGGCCTCGGCAAAGGGATATACCTTTAATTATGCAGTACCGGAGTGGCATGCTATGACAGTGGATACACTGGGAAATCCTGCGGCGGAGGGATACCGTGCCGCACAATTCGCACGCCTATCCATTCCCGATTATTTTGAGACCGATCAGGTTGGAAAAGCGGAACTTCCCGCACTTACCTTCAATCTGGTAATCTCTGATCCGGCTAATAAACCGGGTTTCGAGGTATTACATCCGGTATCGGAAACAATCACACTTAATCAGCGGGTGTATCCTGTACAACCGCCCTATCCAAAGTGCACCAGGATAGCTGATCGATTGTTTATAATCGACCGGGATTATTATAATTCCGCCGGGGAAAAAAATCCCGTTGCTACAGTTTCTAAAGTATCCAGGATACGGGGTATCAATTATGTCACCATCACCGTTACACCCTTTTCCTACAATCCGGCAACGAATTCACTCACCATTCTGAAAAATTTTACCTTACAAATAAACACACCGACTACCACCAAATACACAAACTTTCAGTCAAAGGAATTTGCAAAATTATTACGTGGCACCATGGAGAATTTTAATGATATGGTACAGTGTTCAGATTTCAGGGAAAAGGAAAATTACCTGATTATAACCGCACCTGAGTATGAATCGGATATGCAGGAGTTTGTTAATTTTCGAAAGGCACGCTATAATGTCGATCTTTTCACTACCGGTACCACCGGTACATCGTCAAGTAATATAATCAGTTTCATTAAAGATCGATACAATAATGCAACGACCAAACCGACATGCCTTTTACTCGTTGGTGACACTGATAAGATTCCTAAATCCAGCAGTGTTGATCTTATGTATGCTTCAATGGAGGGCAACAACAGACATGATATTTTTACCGGCAGGTTTTCAGTACGGAGTTCAACAGAACTACAAAATATGATTTCCAAGACAATATTTATGGAAAGTAACCTGGCACAAATAGAAAAGCGGGCTGTGTTCTTAGGCGGCGTCGATGCCGGAAACGGTAGTATTGCAGAAGCCACCCATAACTATACTATAGGGAAATATTTTGATCCGAATGGATTTGAATGTGTTAAACTGTATTGCAACAGCAATTCAATCCAGAAAAGTCAGCTCACTAAAGAACTGAATGATGGAGTGATTTTTGCCCCTTATTCCGGCCATG
>JAUVGS010000238.1 GCA_030593665.1 Chitinivibrionales bacterium
TATTTGTCGATTATGTGTATCGGTATAGCTTATATTGCCGGTAAGGGAGGCATCTATTTTGTTATTGGCGGGTTTACCTGTTATTGGATTCTCGCGCCGATTCTTTCAGCTCAGGGTTTACTGGATACACCGGAAGCATTAACCAGTATAAAGGATATTGGCTCAGTTCCGGGCTATCTGAGATTAAAACTATTCCGTCCTGTTGGAATAGGAATGCTTATTGGTGGCGCCTTGTCAGGCATTGTTCTGGCTCTGCCGTTAATTATAGGTGCTATTAAAAATATGCAGTCAGCCTCGAAAATGAAAACTTCTATTTCAAAAGATGAATTACCGATCAAATTATTATACTTTGCGATTGCGGCTGCATTTGTACTTCTTTTTATTATTGCAGTAACAGCATCTAAAGAAGTCGGTATTATTCGTGGTGGTGTTATTGCCATTCTTGGTACTCTCTGGATCTGGATCGCCGGTGTGATCCTCTCGGAGTGTATCGGGCGTACTAACTGGTCCCCTTTAAGTGGTATGACCTTGATTGCGGTCACTATTTTTATCATTATCGCCCGTGGAATTGGTGATAATGCTCAGGCAATAGTTGTTTCAGTATTAGTCGGTGCTGCTGCGTGTGTTGCTATGGCGCAGGCGTGTGACCTTATGCTTGATCTCAAGACCGGTTATCTTGTGGGCGCTTCTCCACGAAAACAACAGATCGGTCAGTTTTTAGGTACCTGGATTGGTCCAGTTATTATTATGTCTCTTGTATTTCTTCTTCATAAAGCGTATGGGCTTGGCAGTGAAAAATTACCGGCTCCTCAGGGACAGGCTTTAGCCAGTATGATTAACGGTATCCTTGGTGGTGATGTTCCGGTGCAAAAATATATCGCAGGAGCTGGGCTTGGCGCTTTATTGAGTGTTACCGGAATTGGCGGCCTTGGAATACTCGTTGGACTGGGTTTTTACCTGCCTTTTAATATTGTAATAACCTACAGCTTTGGAACTATTCTTAGACTAGTGTCCGATAAAAAATTGGGTAAACGTTTCGGCGAAGAAAAGGGAATTCCCCTTGCAACCGGAATGATTGTCGGTGAAGCATTAGTAGGGGTTTGTTTTGCACTTAGAGCAGTGTTTTTTGCCGCTTAATTTAGAACAGGAGATATAATTATGACTAAAATTGGAATAGTGTTAATAGCTGTCGGATTTATTGCCGGCACATTAACCACCACGTTTAGTATGACTGAGGTAAAATGGTTCCCATTTGTTATTTCAGTAGTGGTTGGAATCATTGGTATTGTGCTGGTTAAAATAAGTATTAAAAAACAGGATCAATCAAAAGAGGTACTTACAAAGAACATGGAAAGTATCAGTGCCAGTATTTCCAATATTGTAAAAAAATTAAAGACACTCAATGAACAGAAAAAGGATATTAACACCTATGATATCCTGCATAAAGTTGACGAGCTATTTTTAGAAGATCTTAATACCTTTGTTGAAACCCGTAAAAGTATTTCTCATACGTATGGTGTTCAGGCCTACGCCGATGTCATGAGTCATTTTGCCGCGGGTGACCGGTACCTTAACCGGGTGTGGTGCGCTTCTGCAGATGGATACATTGATGAAGTCAATATGTATATCGAGAAATCTCTTGAGCAGTTTGAGGATTCACAGAAGAAGCTGGCTGAGTGTAAAGCTTAGATAAAAATATTTAATCGAGATATTTTTAAAGGGCGTTTGAGAAATCAAATGCCCTTTTTGGTTACGTTTGATATCAATCAGAACTCAGTAATTTATTTTAATTCCTTAAAATGAAATCGCAAGTTTAAACCCTTCATCCTCGTCCTTCATCCTCGTCCTTCATCCTCATCCTCGTCCTCATCCTCGTCCTCGGTTTTTCCTTTTTACGATAAAAAAACACCGGGCGAGGAGGATAATAGAGGAAAAGAAACTTGCGATTAATAGTTGTCAATTTTGCGTATTTTACTGAGTTCTGAAGGTATTAATAAACATCATCATGCGTCCCAACATCAACAGGAATAATGGTGTCATTTTGAATAATAAGTTCTATGGTTATGCGATAACTAATATTAATTGATACTGAATGTAATTCCTTTAATTTCCCTTTTAGCTGGTGTAATCGAAGAGATGAATGGTATGGGTTCAATTCCAGTAATGCGAGTGTTTTTTCATATTGTTTTAATAATTCAGGGTGTTTTTTAATAAATTTTATTGCTCGTTTTATATAGCCCTTTGTATATATAATTTTGTAGGCCTGTTTATAGGCCATGAGAAATTCTTTTTATATGATTATCAACACTTTCATGGATTACCTCGCCGGAGGCAACCTGTTTTTTTGTTTCTCTTAAGGCAGCTTCCAGTTCACATTCTCGTAAGTAATTATATCTGTTGATATTAATTACGACATATTTATTCTTCCCTCGTACTGTAATAATTGCTTCATCATCTTTTTCAATTCCCCTTTCGATGCTTGATACTCCTTGAGTTTTCAATTCATTAGCAGTAATATGACTCATAATCGACTCCAGATAGATAGTATTGTTAATAGTACTATTAATAGTATTATACAAAATTTCATTCATGAAATCAACTGAATTTATTAAAAATGTATCTCCTCCGCGAAAAACATGCATCACCTTTTCTGCTCTACAATCCTGATGGATAGCCCTTACCACACATCACGACCCATCCATACAGGACATCCTCCTTTTTCAGAGACCGGCAAGGCTCACACCGGAGTGATTATGAACCCGTTCACTTTCAGAAATGTTCACCCTTGTTTCGAAATTATTTCATTTTGTATTTTACATACCTGATGATTGTCTTACTAATTCTAAAATGATTGAAAAGGTAACCTTTCAGATGTACGCCACGAAAAATTACCGAAGCCTGTTGAACGGTTATAAACGATGAATAGGGCCATTTGCTAAAAGGAGATATGTGACCGCATACAATCCATCCAATCCGCTTATCGTCCAGAGCGACCATACGGTTCTGGTTGAAGTTGACAGTCCGCGATACCTGGAAGCCCGCAACCGATTGACCCGCTTTGCCGAGCTGGTAAAATCACCGGAGCATATTCACACGTACCGCATAACGCCGTTGTCAATCTGGAACGCCTGCGCTGCCGGAGTCGGAGCCGCTGAAATCGTTGAAACTCTCCACGAGTACTCAAAATATCAGGTTCCCGAGCATGTGGGAACACAAATCCGTGACTTTGCCACCCGTTATGGGCGCGTGCGTATTATCCGTGATGATCGCGGTCTGGTCGTCACCATGGATGACCAGGCTTTGGCCGAAGAAATTTCCCGCAAAAAACAGGTGGCGCCGTATCTTTCGCACCGACTCTCTCCCGTTGATTTTCTCATCAATGATATTTCCCGGGGTATGCTTAAGCAGGCCCTGATCAAAGCGGGGTTTCCAGCCGAAGACGTCGCCGGATATGTAACAGGCGATCCGCTCGAAATCTCTCTGCGAAAAGAAACGCTTTCGGGGACGGATTTTTTGCTGCGGCCTTATCAGCATGAAGCCGCGTCGATCTTTTTCGCGGGTGGTTCCAACATTGGCGGGTCCGGCGTTATCGTCCTGCCGTGCGGCGCGGGAAAAACCATCGTTGGCATGGCATGTATGTCTCTTGTCAAAGCAACGACGCTGATTCTTACGACCAGTGTTACTGCGGTGCGCCAGTGGGCGGACGAGTTGCTGGATAAAACCGATCTTACCGAAAACGATATCGGTGAATATTCCGGCACGACAAAAGTTATCAAGCCGGTGACGGTAGACACGTATCAGATCATGACGTACCATAAATCAAAAGAATCGGATTTCCGGCACCTTGCTTTGTTCGATTCACAGAATTGGGGATTGATCATTTATGATGAAGTACACCTGCTTCCCGCACCGGTTTTTCAGGTAACCGCAGGATTGCAGGCACGCAGGCGGCTTGGGTTGACGGCGACACTGGTGCGCGAGGACGGAAGGGAAGACGATGTTTTTGCGCTCATCGGCCCCAAACGGGTGGATGTTCCATGGAAAGAGATGGAGACCCAGGGATGGATTGCAAAAGCGGAATGTTGCGAAATACGACTGCCGCTTCCCCAGAATATGCGTATGCCTTATGCTATTGCCGAGGGCCGCGAAAAATTCCGCATCGCATCGGAAAATCCGGAAAAACTTGCGATAATCGAATCGCTGCTGTCGCGGCATAAGCACGACAAAGTCATCATTATAGGACTTTTTATAAGTCAACTGCACGCAATTGCAAAACCCCTCAATGCACCGATACTCACCGGCAAAACACCTCAGCGCAAACGCGACGCGGTCTATGCGGAATTTAGAGACGGTACTATCCCGGTGCTGGTGGTCTCGAAAATCGCCAACTTTGCGGTTGATCTGCCGGATGCATCGGTGGCT
>JAUVGS010000009.1 GCA_030593665.1 Chitinivibrionales bacterium
GTATTATCGCCTGTCCACCTGGAAAAATGATAACCGGAGGCAGGAACTGCTGTTACAGGAGAACAGTCATTTCCCTGCGCTATTGTCTGCACTGAAGTGCCGTTTATACTGCCGTTGATACCTGCTGTGAAAGTCACGGTATAAGTCAGTGTCCACATTGCGTACAGTGTTATAGAGGTACCCATGGTAAAAGTGGCTGACGGCTGGTAGCTTGCACCGCTGCCGTCGGCTGTGGTATTCCACCCTGCAAAGGCATATCCGGTTTTTACAAGATTGTTACTATTGGCGAGTACCGTTACCGTAGCGCCAACTTCATAATTATTCGTATCAGTTGGTGCGCTGCCTCCTGTCTTCCCGTTGCTATTGTAGATTACGGTATAAGTCGGATTCCACTGCGCATACAAGGTTACATTCGAGGCGCCAACAGTAAACATAGCTGCCGGCTGGTAGCTTGCGCCACTGCCATTTGCTACGGTATTCCACCCTGCAAAAGCATATCCGGTTTTTGTAAGATTATTGCTGTTAGCGAGTGCCGTCACCGTATCACCGGTTTCGTAATTATTAGCGTCAACAGGAATACTTCCGGAAGTCGCCTCGTTAGCATCATAGGTAACGATATAAGTCGGATTGGTTGTCCAGTTTGCGTACAATGTAATATTTGCCGCTCCCATTATAAAAGTAGCGCCTGAAACATAATTAATTCCACTTCCATCGGCGGCCGTATTCCATCCTATGAATGTGTATCCGGTTTTCACAAGATTATTGCTGTTACCGAGAACCGTTACCGTAGCGCCAACTTCATAATTATTCGAATCTTTTGGTACGTTACCTTCTATGTTTCCGTTGCCATTATAGGTCATCGTATAAGTCGGATTCCACTGCGCGTATAAGGTTATATTCGAGATACCCATAGTTAACTCGGTTGCCGGTTGGTAGCTTGCGCCACTGCCGTTTGCAGCGGTATTCCACCCTGCAAATGCGTATCCGGTTTTTACAAGATTGTTGCTGTTGGCGAGTATCGCCACTGTATCACCGGTCTCGTAATTATTAGCGTCAACAGGAACACTTCCGGAAGTCGCCTCGTTAGCGTCATAGGTAACGGTGAATTGTTGAGTCAGCGATATATTTATCGATGAACTGCTGTCCCTCCCCCAGTTGTTGCTTGCAATACAGAAATAGTCTCCTGAATCAGCAAAAGTAAGTGCCTGAAAACAGAGTGTATCATCAGAGACATTAGGAATTATTGTTTCGTTTTTATACCATTTGTAAGTTATCGGTTCAGTACCGGTAGCGGAAATGTACATACCAAACGATGAATCAACGACCGGTGTTCCAAATACTTTAACCAGGCTGTCAACTATAACCGGCGGTTTCGGCATAGTATCCACCGGTATCAATGTGTAAACTGTAGTGGTATCGGAACCTGCTTCATTTGTTACAATGCAGTAATATCCCCCGGAATCAGAAAAGGAAAGGGTCGAAAAGAGGAGTGTGTCTTTAGTTGAAGCGGTATCCAGAGTATCATTTTTAAACCAGTTGAATGTAAATGGTTTTGTACCTGATACAATAACATACATACCAAACGTTGAATCAATATCAAGAGTACCGAATGTTTGCATTGTACCGTTACCGGAGATCCCCGGCTTTTCTGCGAAGTCCGGTTTGATTGGGTCTGAGCAGAAAAAACGTAACGCAATAAATGGTAAAATTATAACAGCACTTAGTAGAATTTTAAAATTTTTCATAAAAACCTCTAAATTAAGCATGTCGATTCGGAGCTGATTTGGACACTTCAAATGATCGGTTCGAAAAAAGAAAAACACCCTGCCGCAATGTATATCAGTTCATTATCGAGTGGACTTGATTTTGTTACAGTACACAGCGCTGAAAACGGCTCCGGTTTGTTTCACGGTAAATTTATTCCTTTGTAATAAGACGTAAATAGTACCAGGATTCATATTCTCCCTTATCAGGTTCATAGAGCGGATACCTTATCAGCATGGTGTCTTGCTTAAGGCTCATTATCTGGTAGGTACTCGTACCTGCACACAAGCCGATATAATTTGTGTTGGATAAATCGAGTATTAAAAGGGTGTCTGCGGTAACACTATTAATTATTGTCGTATCAATTACTACAGTTGTGTCAATTATTGTCGTATCAATTACAATGGTGGTATCGTATAACGTGGTATCGATAACGACGGTATTAATTGTGAAAGTATCTATTATTATTGTGTCAATAACAACAGTATCGATAACAATCGTTGTGTCAGGCATAAGCGTGTCAATTATAATGGTATTAATAACGATAGTATCAATGATTACCGTATCACTGATCATAGTGGTATCAATGATTACCGTGTCAATGACTATTGTGTCAATGATTACCGTATCGATTATTACGGTAGATTTAATGGTAACGATAGTATCAATAATTACCGTATCAATAGTTGTAACATTAACTTGCTCGGTTAATTTCCATGAACTTGGGGACGGGGGCTCATACACTAAAGAACTATCCTTATATTTTCCCATTATAATATTTTTAAGCTCTTTAATCCACACCCAGCTATACATAAAAAAGCCCTTGCACCTGTTTTCATACTTGTAATTCTTAAGGGTAAACACATATTCATCATCTAATGCCAGCGGGTCCAGATCAGCAGCATTTATTTGCCACCAGGACAGATCCAACGGATCGGTAATGCCGTTTTTATACTCGCCTTTTGACATAGCGCTGTCCTCACTAAACCACACCCACGTTTTCCCAATCTCCGACTCGATACCGCCTGTCAACAATTTGTAATTTTTGTTTTTAGCGATGGCTGAGTCCAGGGTTAAAACAACGACCGTATCTTTTATTACGGCAGCCCCACCCTTATTCGAAACGGTCAATGAGACTGCATAGGTATCAGGAAACGGATAGTATGCCGTATCGACTTTTTTTATTGATGTGATACCGTTTCCAAAGTCCCAATTATATAAAAAGCTGCCGGTCGATGTTGCGGTAAAGACAATGTAGTTTGGATTTGCAGTAGCCGCATAGGTAAAAGCCGGTATGTTTGGCGGTGGCCCGATGGAAGGATCGGTCGGGCTGCATTTTAACAGAAATGTGCTAACGGTCAGCATTACAATAAAAGTTACTTTTTTCATTGTTACCTGTTTCCTTTTTAATTAATAATGGCAACTGTTCAGTTGTATAATTAAAACCCGCTATTTTTATAACTTCATACTCCCAATCGAAAGAAAAACATTTAATTAGTATCTGTTAAATATAGCTTGTTTTGAATGTCATTCCCGAATGTTTTTATCGGGACCGCGCAGCAGAGGCGATTAAGTCCACTTGCAACCCGGGAGCCAATCCAGCTTTTTGATGCGTTTAAGGGCATGGATCCACACCCTTGCCGCACTTCGCCCGCTTAAAGCATGTGCGGTGTAATCCTCCGCAAGGGGGAAATGACGACCACTTGTCAATCTTTAACAGAAACTAATTATGAGTACGATCAGGATTACGAATAGTACAAAAGTACTTCAAGCGACTTGTTCTTATTTTTAAACCTTTTTTAATAACTCTGTCTTATCTATTTCACAATCCCTCAATATTTTTGATAGAATTCCTGTCCCAATAGTTTCGTTTGCATGAACCGGGACAGTTGTACATCTACCATCTGTATGTTGCAAAAAATTATGGCTACCTTTTGTTCTAATAACTTCAAATCCAAATTTTTTCAGGATTTTAATCAATTTTTTCCCCGATAAGGAAGGAAAATTGCTCATACCGAAAGTACCAGTCGTTGGACACCTATGAACTCATTTGGTTCAAACAGAGAAGTTTCAGTTTCTAAACACAACTCTATAACTTCTTTTGTTCGCTCCATTAGTTCGTCCAATGATTTTGCTTGGGTATGACAGCCTTTCAAAGCAGGTACTGTTGATACATAGAATCCGTCTGTATCTTTTTCTATAATAACATTAAATGTTTGATCCATATTAAGCCTCCTATATGGTATATACTTAACAATATACAACAAATTTTTAAGAAATCAAATATATGTGCAGATGAGAACAGTATGTTAAGCAGAGGGGCATGAAAATGGCCACTGCACAATTCGAATTGGAAATCAATTTCCTGATTCTCATTTGACCATTCTGCTTCTATTATGAACATTAGCAACTTCAGTTGCTAATGTTCATTATCCCCTTGTGGGACATAATGTTATCCAGGAGCTTTCGTACTCGCTCTTAGGGATACTACGCCTGAATCGTTACAAATACTATTTCAAAAATTACATATTCCTACATTAATACGGATTCTGTTCAATTTTATCACAGACATCAATTTCGATTTGAGGAATGGGAAGATATTCATGCCTGCCCTGCACAAAGCCATTTTTACCAAGAATTTCCGCCGCTCTTCCCTGACGTACAAGGTCAAAGAACCGGTGGCCTTCCAACCCTAATTCAACGCGTCTTTCATGATAAATCGCATCCTTCAGAGCCTCCGGCGCTGTTGTTGTTACCGGTGGCATCTTTACACGAGCTCTAACCTTGTTAAGTGATGTCAGCGCTTCGTCAACGAAACCAATTTTGCATGCGGCTTCAGCATGAAACAATAATAAATCCGCATATCTGAAAACCCGCCAGTTTGCAGGAGCGTTACTCATTTCAGGTACATTCTCCTGGTATTCCAGCAAATACTTTTGCGCGTGCATCCCTGTCGGACTCATGCTGTTGTCAGCTTTAAAGAAAACACTATCGCCCTTATAAAGAGTCTCTCCTTCAAAAATTACCGTGGCGTCTAATCGGCGGTCATTATCTTCAAATGCATCAACAAAATCCTGAGTCGGACAATTAAATCCCCAACCTGCAAACCATTTGTTATTTCTGCCACCCTGGTAGATACTGGTTACCTGACCTTCGTTTTCATTCCCCCAATCGTCAATTGCGATTTCCTTATGTTGAATCTCAAATATTGACTCAATACCATTTTCACCATCCAGGGTGAAAATATGCGCATAACTGGAATCCAGGCCATATTCTCCCGATGCAATAACTTCAGATGCAACCGTATAGGCTGAATCAAATTTACCCTGATACATATAAGCCTTTACCAGAAATGAATTGGCCGCTCCTTTTGTGGCCCTTCCTATATCAGTACCACCCTTACCCGGTAACACCGCTGCTGCTGCTTTTAAATCTATTTCAATCCGGGCATAGCATTCTGCTAAAGTTGCTCTCGCCATACAGTATTCGCTCGGATTTAAAATCTTTGTGACAAGCGGCACACCGCCAAATGTTTTTATGAGATTAAAATAGAAATAAGCCCGAAGAAATTTCGCTTCCCCGACAAGCCTGCTTTTCAATGTTGCGTCCATAGAAATACCCGGCACATTTTCAATAACAAGGTTTGCCCGGTAAATTCCCTGGTAGGGTTCTGAATACCGTGTGGGAAGTATCGAGTTCTCCGCAGTCCCTCTGAATTCTTTTAATGCCTGCAGGTCGGCCCAGTCAGCAGCGCCTTCACCGCCCTTTTCAGCGTCATCCGAGCAGATATCGCCAAGAAACCATTCGAACATTTCCTGAGAGTCGTACCAACCGAGTACATCATAGATAGCGGTTGTCGCACGTATAGCATCTTCCTGAGTTTTATAGAAATTTTCAAGTGACATTACACCCTGTGGTATTTTGTTAAGAAAATTATCACCACAGCTTATGCAAAGTAAACTTACTGTAAGCACTGAGTTGAAGATATGTTTATTTTTTTTCATAATCATTCACCTTATCGAAAGAATTAAAATGCTAAGTTAATACCTAAAAAACCGGAACGAGCCTGCGGATAGGTTCCGCGATCTATACTAACATCAGAATACTGATTTTTCTCTGAACCAGCACCGGATTCTTCGTATTCACCTTTGCCGATTTCAGGATCCAGCCCCGAGTAGCGTGTCAAAGTAAGCAGGTTCTGTGCTCCAATATAAATCCTGAATTTGGATATTTTAAGTTTCTCAATTATTCTTTTAGGCAGTGAATAGCCAAGCTGCAGGGATTTAATCCGAATATAGGAACCATCCTCTACAAACCTGTCGGATACCCGACCGTTGAAGTTAGGGTCTTTCTGGTTCAAACGGGCAAGGTTTGGATCATTGGTAGTGCCCGGTCCAGTCCAGCGGTCAAGCATTCTTCTGTCAAGATTAAAGGCTGCAGTATTGTCATCGGTGGTATAACGTGTCGCATTGTAAATGTCGTTGCCGTAAGTACCCTGAAGAAAAATACCAAGATCAAAATTTTTATACGTAAAATTTGTAGTAAGACCAAAAATAAAATCGGGGTGTGGACTGCCGATGTAATCTTTATCCAGTACCCCGTCTCCATCTCTGTCCTTGAAGCGGATGTCGCCGGGTGCCGCATCAGGTTGAAGAAGGTGGTTAACACCTGCTGTGTCTGTGTATGTGTGGGCGTTTACTTCAGCCTGGCTCTGGAACAGTCCATCCGTTAAATAGCCATAGAACGAACCGATCGGTTCTCCAACTGCTGTTCTAACTATATTTCCCCTATTTCTGACATTGACACCCATTATCGGCTCATTAGCGGAGCCAAGACTGATAACTTTATTCCTATAAGTTGAGAAATTTGCACCGATATCAACGGTTAATTCTTTTTTGTTTCCTTTGTAATTGAGAAGAAAATCAAATCCCTTGTTTTCGACTTCACCTTTATTCGTAATCGGAGCTATCTGCAGTCCAACATGCGAAGATATGGGGGATTGAGTTAGCATATCCTTTGTTTTTTTATTGAAGTAATCTCCGATGAATTCAAGTTTCCCCTCAAATATTTCGAGGTCAAGGCCAATGTTGTAGTCGCTTGTACTCTCCCAGTGTATTTCCGGATTACCCGCACTGAGAAAGGTAGTGCCGTCTTCAATACTATTATTAAATGGATATTTGTGACCATTGGAACTTAATGTGGTATAAGGGTAATCATTATCGAGTTCATGATTACCTATTTTACCCCAGCCTGCGCGTACTTTCAAGTTGGTAATGAAGTCTGCTTTTTCCATAAACTGTTCTTCGGAGAGTCTCCATGCGCCGGACACTGAAGGAAATTTCCCCCATTTATTTTCAATACCGAAACGAGAAGAACCATCGGCCCTGATAGTCCCCGTAAGGAAATATTTATTGTCATACGCATAGGTGATTCTCCCAAGGTAGGAGAGCAATGAATTCCCGCCGGAAATACCTGAAACATCTTTGCCGTCTGCTTTGCTCAGAATTGCATCAAGCTCCTGCTGTGACTGATTATTGCCGGCTATGCCGGATTTCTGGGCACTTAGAGTTTCCCAGAGATTATCTTCCATGGTGGTACCGAGCATTATTTTCAGGTTATGTGCAACCCCCAAAGTTTGCTCATAGGTGGCGGTGTTTGTAAGATTCCAGGAGATTTTTTTATCATATTTTCTGCGTACTGTAGCAGTAGTAACCTTCTCTGTTGGACCGAGGTCGTATATAGGAAAAAATCTGTAGTTGTCAAGATAGTCATAATTGATACCAAAAGCTATATGGTAGGTTACCAAACCTGCAATAGAGACATCGGCGTATATATCACCGTTAAATCTATTATCCTTATCAGTATCATACTGATGTTTTATAACGCCAACGGGATTATTTACATCTGTGGTGTATTTTGGTGAGACAAGTTTCCCTGTCGCATCTTTCGGAGTTGAAGCAGGATCTATCATTAATGCGGTGGATACAACGCTATTCCATTCATCCGTTTCGTTTGCCTTGTTGTTAAGCATATTCGCAAATCCAAAAGTATTTCCAACTGATAGCCAGTCATAAATTTTTGCGTCTGTATTAGCCCTGACTGTTATTTTTCTGTAATCAGATCCTTTAATAATCCCTTTCTGACCAAAATATCCGAAACTTAGAAAATATTTGAGAACATCGGTACCGTTCATAACAGAGATACTATGATTTTGCATTATTGCGTACTCATTTATTACTTCATCATACCAGTCTGTTCCTTTTCCTAAAAGAGAGGGGTTTTCAAGTCCGGACTGAACGGGGTTTCCCGCTGCCCGCTGAGCTTCGTTATTAAGCATAGCCCACTCTCGGGCAGAACACATGTTTGGTTTCTTTTGAGGGAACTGAGCGCCACCATAGGCATCATAGGAAATTATTTTCTGACCATCTTTGGCTTTTTTTGTGGTGACCAGTACAACACCGTTAGCTCCGCGAGTTCCATAAATGGCTGTAGCGGATGCATCCTTAAGGACAGTTATATTTTCAATATCGCCGGGATTTAGATGATTAATAGTTGATGTAGGAATTCCATCAACGACATAGAGAGGGTCACTATTATTAATAGTACCAACTCCGCGGATTCTAACTGATAAAGCTTTACCTGGAGCGCCACTATTCTGTGTCACAAAGACACCGGCGGCTTTTCCCTGAAGAGCTTGTTCAATGCTGAATCCTGCAGATTTACTAAGATCTTCTGCTTCAATTGTGGAGACTGCTCCGGTCAGATCACTTTTCTTTGTAGTACCATACCCTATAACAACCATTTTATCCAACGTAAAAACATCTTTAGCAAGCTCTACATTAATCAAAGTTTGATCATCAATGACAACTTTCCAAGTGGTATATCCCGGAAGTAAATAAATCAGTATTTCGCTCTCATCAGTAACGTCTATTGAGTAGCTTCCCTTTTCATCCGATGTGGTTCTTATTTCAGCGCCTCTAACTTTGACGGTTACGCCGGTTACCGGGCTCCCTGTTTCTGAGTCTGTGATAGTTCCCGTAATTGTATGAGTGGGCACGGTTATTTCCTCTTCTGCCGGCACTTCACTTATTTTAAGACTATCCTCTACCGCCGCTTCACTTTGAACTGAACTATCCGCAGCTACCACTTCACTTTTCGTAGAACTATCCTCTGCTGCAGGACCGTCATCCAACGTTTTTTCTTGTACTGCCGGGCTTTCTTTTTCAGCGTTTTCCTCTGCTGTCCGACCGGCGTCGGCAGGTTTTTTTTCAGCTTCCGGATCGATTTCTTCAGATTTTTCTTCAGTTGCCTGACTGCCTTCCTCCGATTCCTCTTTTGTCTGAGTCTTTTCCTCAGCAGTATCTATTGTTCCTGACTCCGATTGGGAGGGCGCGGTTGATTCCTGACTATATGCGCGTCCTGCAAATAACAATCCTGCAATCATCATAATAAAAAACCTAAATCGAACTGAATTCATAAGCGCTTGTTCCTACTCGATATAATAAGTTGATAGTATTTTTCTGCTTTTTTTAGTGGGGGTCAGGAAAAAAGAAACTAGATATAAGTGCGAAGTAAATGCAAGATAAATTTTTCTTTCCATTATCGTTGTGCTGACGCATGGGCTTAAATTATAGGTGTACGTTCACAGAACACTGAAATTTATAGTATAGGAATTTCCATCAATGTTTTGTATTTGCCTGGATATGACGTTCTATTATCAGAACTCAGTAAAATAAGCAAAATTGATAATTATAAATCGCAAGTTTTTTTCCCTCTATTATCGTCCTCGTCCCTCCTCCTCCTCGTCCTCGGCCCATTTTTTTCACAGTTAATAAGAAAAACCGAGGACGAGGACGAGAACGAGAACGAAGGACGAGGGATTTTAACTTGATAAGAAACAAATACCATTATTAACAATATAGTGTATACCAAATTAGATTTCACCACCACACCTGCTAATCAACACTTGTTAAAATCCACCATGAGATTTATTTTCAGTATAAAGCAATTCGCCCAACAGGCCTATTGTTATAAAGATTCAGCACTTTTCATATACCGGAGTGGATTTCGAATCAGCTCCGGTGTGATAATTGTTCCACTATTTTTCAGGATCACTTATGGCAAAAAGCAAAGAATCTGTATATGATGAAAGTAAGATAAAAACGCTGAGTTCACTGGAGCATATTCGTCTGCGTACCGGTATGTATATCGGTCGGCTCGGTGACGGCTCGAACCTTGATGACGGTATCTACATTTTGCTGAAGGAAGTTATCGACAATTCGGTTGATGAATATATCATGGGATACGGGAAAAAGATTGATATTAAACTGAAGAACGATTCGATAAGTATTCGTGACTATGGCCGTGGTATCCCTCTTGGCAAAGTGGTTGAGTGCGTTTCCGTTATCAATACCGGTGCAAAGTACAACGATGATGTCTTTCAGTTCTCAGTCGGTCTCAACGGAGTCGGCACCAAGGCGGCAAATGCATTATCATCCCATTTTATGGTCTCTGCGTTTCGGGAAGGGAAATTCAGTGAAGCTTCTTTTATCCGGGGAAAATTGAAGTCGAAAAAGACCGGAAAAGCTGCAAACCAGCCCAACGGCACCTATGTTGAATTTATTCCCGATTCCGACATTTTCGATGAATATACATTCAATCCTGAATTTATTGAGCAGCGGTTATGGAACTACGCGTATCTCAATGGCGGACTACGGCTCTATCTCAACAACCAGAAGTTCGAATCAAAGAACGGACTGTATGACTTACTTATATCGGAAGTCGGCGAGGATACGGTCTATGAAATCGGGCATTATAAAAACAAGCAGCTCGAATTCGCCTTTACCCATACGAGGAGTTACGGCGAGACCTATTTCTCTTTTGTTAACGGCCAGTTCACCAGTGACGGCGGCACCCACCAGAGTGCATTCCGTGAAGGAATACTCAAGGGGGTGAATGAATTCTTTAAGAAAAACTTCTCCGGTGTTGATGTTCGTGAAGGGTTTGTCGGCGTTGTTGCGATAAAACTGAAATCCCCGGTTTTTGAGAGTCAGACGAAAAACAAGCTGGGAAATACCGAAATCCGCAGTTGGGTAGTATCTGAAGTACGCTCTGCCGTAGTCGATTTTCTCCATAAAAACAGGAATGCCGCTCAGGAGCTGGAAAAGAAAATTGTAAGCAACGAACGCCTCCGCAAAGAGCTTAACACGGTTAAAAAAGAGGCGAAAGAGGCTGCAAAAAAAATTGCGATTAAAATACCCAATCTTAAAGACTGTAAATATCATCTGGAGGACGGGAAGAAGGGTGAAGAATCAACCATCTTTATTACTGAAGGACAATCCGCATCCGGCTCAATGGTCTCCTCCCGTGACCCGAACACGCAGGCTATCTTTTCACTCAGGGGAAAGCCGCAGAACTCTTTCGGTAAAGGCAAAGCAGCCATTTATAAAAATGAAGAGTTGTACAGCATGATGATGGCGCTGGGTATTGAAGATAATGTCGAACATCTCCGTTATGCCAGGATCGTTATCGCAACCGATGCTGATTACGATGGATTCCATATACGGAACCTGTTGCTTACTTTTTTTCTCAACTACTTTGAGGAACTTGTTATCGCTAACCGGGTGTACATTCTCGAAACACCGCTCTTTCGGGTCCGGAATAAAAAGGAAACCAGGTATTGTTACACGGAAAAGGAAAAAAATGCCGCGGTTAATGAGATATCCTCACCGGAAATTACCCGGTTTAAAGGTCTGGGAGAGATCTCGCCAAAAGAATTCGGCCAATTTATTGATGGCAGCATGCGCCTTATCGATATTAATGTCCGCTCAATAAAAACCGTTCCGACAACACTGGAATTTTACATGGGGAAGAACACCCCTGAACGTCGTGATTATATCATGGAGAACCTTGTCTAATGGCTTATGTAAACAAAGTGTTTAATAAAAATTTTCTCGAATATGCTTCTTATGTTATTAAAGACCGCGCTATCCCGCATATTGATGACGGATTGAAGCCGGTGCAGCGCAGAATAATGCATTCCCTGAGCGAAATGGATGATGGTAAATTTAATAAAGTAGCCAATGTCGTGGGCCACACCATGAAATATCACCCTCACGGCGATGCGTCAATCTATTCCGCACTCGTGGTGCTTGCCAATAAAGACCTGTTTATAGATAAACAGGGAAACTTCGGTAACATTTTTACCGGTGATCCTGCTTCAGCCGCGCGATACATAGAGTGCCGGCTTCTGCCGCTCGCAAAAGAAGTACTTATCAACCCGCCGATCACCGAGTACAATGAGTCCTACGACGGTCGCAACAAAGAACCTGTTACTTTCCCGGCAAAAATTCCTGTTGTCCTGGTGCAGGGGGCAGAAGGTATTGCGGTGGGTATGGCTACCAAGATACTCCCGCATAATTTTATAGAGGTTCTTGAAGCCGTTCGCGCAAATCTGGAAAATGATCAGCTTCTGCTTTTCCCGGATTTTCCCACCGGCGGCCTTGCCGATGTTTCTGAATACGAGGATGGCAATGGCAAAATTCTTGTCCGCGCAAAGCTTGATACAAAGGACCCTAAAAAAATTGTTGTACGCGAGCTGCCGTTCGGTACTACCACGGAAAGCCTTATCAATTCGATTGAGGCTGCCGCAAAGAAAAACAAGATAAAAATCTCAAGCATCAGCGACTTCAGTACGGACCACGTTGAAATTGAGATAAAACTTGCGCGTGGCATTCATACCCGCGACACGGTTGATGCACTCTTTGCATTTACTGACTGTGAATCGTCAATTAGTATTAACCTTCTCGTTATTAAGGAAGACCAGCCTGTCCAGATGACCGTCAGTGAAGTGATTCAATACTATGCTCAGAAACTGACCGATATCCTCAGGGCAGAACTAAAACTTGAAGAAGGAGAGCTGAACAATAAGCTCCATGCTAAAACACTTGAGCAGATATTCGTTGAAGAGCGTATCTATAAAAAAATAGAAAAAATGAAGACACGCGAATCCGTGATTAACGCAGTTGTAACGGGCTTTGAACCATTCGCCGACCGGATCAAGCGTGAAGTCACTACCGATGATGTTGAACGTCTCCTTAAAATCCCAATCAGACGCATATCACTCTATGATATCAATAAAGCAAAAAAAGAGATGGACGAAATTAATTCCCGGCTGAAAGAAATAAAAAAACACCTTGCCAATCTTGTCAAGTATGCCATCTCTTTTCTTGACCGTGTCATTAATAAATACAAAGACCAGCATGAGCGCAAGACGGAAATTGTCTCCTTTGACAAAGTCGATGTCCGTGAAGCGGCGCAGCGTAATCTTAAATTAAAATATGATAAGAATACCGGCTACCTCGGCTATGAAGTCGGCGGTAACGTTCTCTTTGATGTATCACAATATGACCGGGTACTTGTCATTCGCAAGACCGGTGTATACACGGTTATGGACGCTCCGGACAAATTCTTTGTTGACAAAGGCATGTGGTACTGCGGATTCATGGATGAAAAGACAACTGCCGATACTATCTTTACCGTTCTATTCAAAAACGACACAACCGGCTATCCCTATATCAAACGATGCAAGATCGAAAAATTCATCCTCAATAAAGGCTACTCAATAATCCCGGATAAATGTACCCTTATGAAACTCACTATTGACCAAG
>JAUVGS010000048.1 GCA_030593665.1 Chitinivibrionales bacterium
CGTGGTAACGGAAGCTACAATCTACGATTCGATTAAGAAAGGCGTTCGTGGCCGAAAGGCAACGCAACACAAGATATAGATGTTACAGCAATCAAGTGAATACCCATATTTTTTTATTTCAGAGCATACCTTCCCGTTTACCCGCGTTATTCAGGATCCCACAATTGTATAGCAGCGCCTTTTAAATCAGTATACCATTTTTTCAACTCACTTTTTGGCACACCAAGTTCATTGGCAATTACATCCGGAGATTCACCACATTCAATTCGAGCAACCGCATGCCATTTCTGTTTTGAGGTATACTTTTTTGGTTCCTTTTCTTCATCTTTCTCCTTTACTGCGACAGATTCACCTTCTTCGGTGCCCTGATCAACTTCGACCTCTTTTCCTTCATTTATTGCAGTAAGGACCGTTTCGAGTATTTCCATCAGAGAAACATCTTCCTTATACCCAATCGAGGAATAGCGAATAATCCCACCCGGATCAACGACAAACAATGCGGGCAGGGATTTTACACCGTACCGCTCAGCCGTTTTTTTATAGGGGTCGAAGAGAATCGGTAACTGATAATTTCGTTCTTGTGCAAAAGGAACCACCACTCCCGCTCCTTTATCATCTATACTGATGAGGAAAATCTTAATATTTTCTTCTTTATGTTTATCATAAAACTTCTGCAACTCGGGAATCTCTTTGTGGCATGGTTTACAATAGGTAGCCCAGAAACTTATAATGATCGTATGGGGCACATTATTAAGATAGGGTTTTACCAATTTTTCACCGCACCAGATACGAAGTGATTCCCGTTTCCCGGAAAGCGACGGCATTGAAAAACTCGGTGCGGGTGTACCCGGTCCAAGTATGGAAGCACTTACTAGAGGTGGTACAATCAGAATAAAACAAATAGCACCTACTCTAAAACATTTTTGTACAGCATCCTTTTTCATGTTCACCCCTTACTTACTTACTTATTCATCGAGTCAAGGAATTCTGCATTTGTCTTTGAATTGCTTACCTTTTCGCGTATAAATTCCATCATTTCAATAGGTCCGCGAGCTGTTGATGACAGAAACTTTCTCAGGATCCACATACGGTTCAACTCTTCTTTTGTCAACAACAGTTCTTCCTTGCGGGTTCCCGATTTCATCAAATCGACTGCGGGGAAAAGCCGCCGATCAGCTATTTTCCGGTCAAGTACCAATTCCATATTACCAGTACCTTTGAACTCCTCAAAGATAACCTCATCCATCCGGCTCCCGGTTTCTATAAGCGCTGTTGCTATGATAGTTAAACTTCCGCCATTTTCAATATTCCGTGCCGCACCGAAAAAACGTTTCGGTTTATACAATGCCTGCGAATCCACACCACCGGAAAGTATTCTACCTGAGTGAGGTGCAACGGTATTATGCGCACGAGCAAGCCGGGTGATACTATCAAGCAGTATAACGACATCCTTATTATGCTCAACAAGCCGTTTCGCCCGTTCGATAGCCATCTCGGCAACCACCACATGCCGTTCCGCAGGTTCATCAAACGTAGAGCTGATTACCTCGGCATTTACCGAATATCGCATAGCCGTCACTTCTTCGGGACGTTCATCAATAAGAAGCACGATGAGAAAATCTTCCGGATGGTTATGCAAAATGCCATTGGCAATGTTTTTCAAGAGAACAGTCTTTCCTGCTCTTGGTGGCGATACAATAAGCCCACGCTGTCCCTTACCAATAGGTGTAAAAAGATTCATAATACGGGTGGAAACATCCTTGGGATCATATTCAAGGTTAAACCGCATCTCGGGAAACAATGGAATGAGGTCGTCAAAATTAATCTTTTTCTTGCACTCTTCCGGATCTTCATAGTTGACCATCTCTACCCTCAGAAGTGCAAAGTACCGTTCTGAATCTTTGGGAGGACGAACTTGTCCAGAAACAGTATCCCCCGTTCGTAAATGAAATCGTTTAATCTGTGACGGTGACACATAAATATCATCAGGGCCGCTGAGATAACTATTCATTGGAGAGCGAAGAAAGCCGAATCCATCAGGCATAATCTCGAGGACACCCTCGGCAAACATCTGCCCCTGTTCTGCCGCCTCAGCTTTCAGGATGTTAAAGATAAGTTCCTGTCTCCCTAAACTCCGGTCACTAATATTCAAATCTTTAGCGATCTCGTTTAATTCAGGCATTGATTTTGATTTGAGTTCAACAACATTCATGAAGTATACCCCTAACCCAGATAATCTGGAAAGTACCTTCACGAAACAATAGCCTGCCACCAATGGCACATAGTGCCCACTATGGGTAGAAAATTATTTCCAAGGTACTAAGTGATAAAAAATGTATTTGTAGTTAATTAGTTTCCGTTAAAAGTTTACAATCAGTAGTTCTAATTTTACTATGCTAGTCATGGTGAGCGGAGTCGAACCATCTACCATCAATAGTCCAATTTTTTAATATGCTAGTCATGGTGAGCGGGATCGAACCACCGACCATTATCCAGAAAAAGAATAATAATTTTATAATAAAACATCCTCTAAAAAAGTCTTTCTTGAGATTTTTTCGGATTGGAGTAGAAACCAAATACGAGGTTTTGAAAAACGTAAGCATTATTTGGTTAAAAAAGGATATTATCCTGGTTTATAAAATGATGTCAGGGGAAATGCATTGTCAAGTTTTTTTATATTGATCGCTTAATTTTTAAAATACTATCCCTTCCGTTATAAAATATTCTCTTCTAATAATGAATGATACGATTCCTTATATATTTATTTCAAAACCTCATTTCTTGACTTATAAAAATCTCGATGAAAACTATAGGTGCTAAATATTTCCTGATCTATCACCGGTTTTCCGTGCAGGATAAGATTCGCAATATTCCGGCCAACGCCCGGCCCCATCATAAAACCATGCCCACACATACCGACGGCGAGATACAATCCCTCGATTTCGTTTACTTTCCCGCAAATCGGAAGACTATCGGGAGTCATGGGATAGAGTCCCCGCCAGATCCTCCGGATAAGCATATTTTTCAAGCGCGGTATCAGACTTATCATTCGTTCAGCCAGTACCGGAAGAAACTCTGATGTAGACTCCCTGTTAGTTCCGGTAAAAAGTTCACTGGGTGTATAGCAAAAAATAATCGGCCCTTCATGATTTTGTGCAAAATAGAAATTAGCTGTCTTACCCTCAGTGCCCGGGCGTAAATCAACAACCAACGGGCCAAGAAACTGTTCCATCGGTGCAGAGATTCCGGCTTCATGGCTATCCGGAGTGACCGGCACCTCCAACCCGGCTAGTGTTCCTACCTCTGCTGCATATGCTCCGGCAGCATTTACTATAACCGGAGCATAATAGATCCCTTTATCGGTTTTGACCCCGTTTACCGAATCTTTTTCCATTAGTATTTCAGTTACTATCTCATTGAAATGAAAAAAACACCCTTTATCATTCGACACCTGATACATAGCGTTAATCGCAAGCAACGGTGAAACCTGACCGTCACCCGGAGAATAGGTCCCGCCAATAAGACCTTCCGGAGTAATGCCCGGTATAATTTCCCTGATACCTTCAGCATCTATCCAATCAATATCCAATCCAAAGGACTTCTGATCCGTGAGGAGACCTTTAAGGATTTTTTCCTCACGCTCGCCAAATACCGGAAAGCTATATCCTCCCTTTTTCCAACCGATATCATGTCCATACGTTTCTTGCCATTTACTGAAGATATCCAGGCTATCCAAACATATCTTTATTTTTGCAGGATCAGAATGGGTAGCACGGACCCCGCCAATAGCCGCTTTATTCTGCCCCTGTCCCACTGATGCCTTTGTCTCAAGAACAAGAACTTTCTGACCTTCACGAGTCAGAAAAAATGCAATAGGAACACCAACGCTTCCTCCTCCAATAACTATTGCATCATAGTTTCTATTCATCAAAGTATCCTTGTAAACGTTAACTGGTTCAGGGTTTATCCCAATACTAAGGTTAAAAATGTAAATTGTACATTGCAAAATTAAAAACCCAGAACCCAGAACGGTTACGTATTTACTTACTATGCCCGCTATTCCTTTACACCTGCAAAAATACCCAGAGGGACCTCTATATCCGGAGGTCTATATACCGGTCTGGTGACCTCTTTCAAATCCACTCCCTCTTCACGAAACAGGCGAAGTATCAATTCAGTACAATTTTTCCCGTTGCAGGCACCCATACCAGTGCGCAAAGCCGCCTTTATCAGGTTCATATCTCGATATCCCTTGCGAATAAGCGTTACTATCTCACCTTTAGTCACCCGCTCACACCGGCAGATAATAGTATCAGCATCCTGCATAACACTATCTTTTGTCGGTTCCTGTTCATTCCATGGTATCCTGAAACCTGCAACACGCAAACGGTCTTTGAAAGGGACCTCTAAAAGTAGCAGTGAGCGTCGATCCTGTTTTTTGGTATCCCGAAATGCAATAACCGTACCTGTCCCGATTTTTTCCCCTTCCATGCCAACAGTTATTACTTTTTCACCAACATGTATAATCCCTTTCGGCAATTCAAAAGGCATAGTTAAAAGAGCTGCATTGCCATTTTGATCATAACTTTCATCAACGAGGATAACAGCTAATCCGGGACATGCCAGCACACACTGCGCACATCCCAGACAGGTATCACCTTCAAAAGAGGGTGTTCCGATCAGTTCATCGGTATCCATTTTTATTGCATTTTTGGGGCAACTGTCCCGACATGGATTGCAGGGAATCTCCTGGACACATCTGAAAACGGGGTATATCTTTCCCGGAATAGTCTTACTATCATGTGATACCATTTCGCCGGGTTTGCTTCTCAGTGTTGTTACAAGGTTGTCCCATTTTTTTTGGACAGTCACTGATCCTTTAAGCTTCCGTGCAATTTTTCTTCCCTGTATACGGCCACTGAACATGGCCGCACTTGCTTCGGCAATTTCCTCGGTATCCCCGGCAGCAAAAACGTTCATACCATATTCCTTTGCTTTCACATACATTTCATCAACCGGTGAGAGTCCAACGGCAATAAGAAGCGTATCGACCGCAAATGTTTTTTCTGTACCGGTTACCGGTTTGAAATTGCTGTCAATTTCACCTATAGTAACTGCTTCAAGATGTTCCTTACCCTGCACGTGAAGAATGGTATGTGAGGTATATACCGGTATCCCAAACCTTGCCAATTTGTCCAGATGCACCTTGTATCCACCACAGCTTGGTAAGGCCTCAACCAGACCGACGACCTCAATACCAGCCTGTAAAGCATGATAACCGCCGATCAACCCGACATTTCCCCCACCACAGATAAAGAGTTTTTCTGCGGGTCTTACGAGATCACGGTTAACAAGGGTTTGAAAAGCGCCGGCCCCATACACGCCGGGCAAATCACACCCTGGAAAGGATAATGTTTTTTCCCGTGCCCCTGCTGCAACCAGTAGTATCTCCGGCTTAACCAACACATACGTACCATCCTTGACAATACCGACCTTTCCATCACCGAACACGCCGACCGCAGGTGAATTCAACCATATATCAACCATATCGTTGGCATACCTGCCCAACTCATCCTCAAGCAGATGGGCAATATCGATACCACGTGTCCCCGCATAGCAGTCGATTCGGGAGCCAAAAAAGTTATGTGTCTGCAGGGTAAGTTTTCCGCCCAATTCATACTTATCATCAACAAGTATTACCTTCACGCCAAATTTTGCCATTTCAATTGCTGCGGAGAGGCCTGCCGGACCACCGCCGATAATAAGGCATTCCGTATCCACGGTTGCAGCAGGCTCCATGTCGGGCACTATATCTTCCGGAGGCAGATCCGGTTTTTTATCACAGCTAAGGACTGTCATGCCGGGCAGCACCGGGACCATGCACCCTTTCACAGGTTTACCATCGGCAATCACCATGCACTGTGAACACTGACCGTTAGCACAATAGATTCCCTGCGGTGCGCCATCTTTCGGATGATGGCCAAAAACTTTAATACCATTTGCATATAACGCAGAAGAGATCATCTCCCCGGATCGGGCACTTATTTTTTGGCCATTAAAAGTAAATGAAATACTATCAGGGTCAGCAGGAGGGGTTAGTATTGGATGAGATTGAATCCTATTCCTCACCGCTGGCAATTCCTCTCTTTTTTCCTTCTCCTCCGAAATATCTCTTTGAGTAGAAAAGGCCATACATGGTTGACAGGTAACAATCTCCCTCCATGCTCCATCGCGCAACAGAAGTCTGATCTGAGCTATTTCCTGCGGTGTTGAACATAAGAGCTGCGTTGAAGAGCTTTTAACCTTTTCAATAAGTTCTCTTCTTTTTTCAGGAGAAATAAAGAACGTGAAATCCGACACCTCAGTGGTATCTGAGGAATTGACTCCGGATAGTTCATTGACAGTAATGATTTCACAATCACGTTTAAATGATGGGAGATCATAACGACTGAAAGCAATTATTTTTACCGCATTGCTTTCATCCACTGCCTGTTTTGTAAAAACAGGTCGCACGGAAATATTTTTCTTTTTCAATAATTCTGTCGCATTTTCTATTATGTCACTCAGGCGCCATTCTGAAATAAGCAATGATAATAACAAATCCATTTCAGGCAGATTGCCTAAATAGAAAAACGTTTTCTTACTATCTGCAATGGTATTAAAAATCTGCATAACAGATTGAGGTAAAACAGGGGTAAGTTCCGGCCTTGTTTTAAGCCACTGCATAATGTCAAGTGCACGATCCATTCCGGCAGCCTGTTCTTCACCTGATTCACGGATTGCTTTAAGTGGTGTTGCTTTTAAATTGTCCCTGAAAAGAGATACCGCCTGTGCAGGGCCTTCCAAACCCGGATCAGGATTCAGTAACCGTACACGGTTTCTACCTAAACCTGCTGATACGGCAAGTTCTTCATTCACAGAGACCAATTTTTCACCGAGGGTTCCTCCCTTACCGTAAGGACAGGTATCCCGATCTCTGCACATAAGGCCAACACCGTTTGCTCCCCGTGCCAGGCAATCCAGAACAGTATCTACTGAAACTTTTGCGATACAAGAAACAGGAACATGGACGGTATTCTCTATATCATCCGGTAATGGCGAGCGGGAACAGGCAAAGACAACCGCTTGTCCCTCAAGTTGTTTGTTATCCAAAGACTCTTCAATGCTTTTTAATTGCGGTACATCTTCCTGAGTAATTGCATTGGTGGGACAAACACCCACACACACTCCGCACCCGACACATGATGAAGGAGAAATCTGAGAAACAGCAACACCTGTTTTATACACAGTTACCCGAGGAACGGAGAATGGGCATACTTCTTCACACACGCCACATCCCCGACATAATTCAGGGTTTACCGAACAGACTGGCACTTTAAATTCGCGATTCCATATGGAGAGTGTCTGGTTTTCGTATTTTATCGGAATAGCATTTGTCGGACAGATATATGCACAGGCTCCACACCCTGTGCAATCCTCCCCCACGCCATCCGGTTTAGGCCCAACCACCTTTTCTGTTCCGCGGCCAAGAGAAACTATAGCAGCGGGTCCCAGGTCCTGGCAGACCCGCGTACAAAGTCCACAAAGCACACAATTGTCAGTATCTTCCTTTTTCGGAAACGGTGTAGTGTCCACCCCTTCCTGCTGTGCCAGGTCCCTGACTTCTTCAGAGTTCGGACACTGGGCCAGGTAGAGTTCAAGTAAAGTACGCCGTGTTTCTCTGACCCGAGCGGAATGGGTGGATACCTGGAGGCCCGGTTCTGCCGGATAGAGACAGGAGGTTACCAGGCGTGACCAACCGTTCCATTTCGGATGGGTAATCTCCACAACACAAAGCCGGCATGCGCCATTCGGAGTCAAAGAGTCATGATGACACAATGTTGGAACAGGTATACCCATCTCGCGAATTATCCCGAGCAGCATAGTACCGTTCTCGACATTTACACTTCGGCCATCTATAGTAACAGGTATCTTTTCACTCATACTTTTCTCTTCTCCCGTGTCATGTCACCACAATCGAGTTAAATTTGCAGCTTGTGACACAGATTCCGCAGCGATCACACCTGGATGGATCTATTGTATGAACTTCCTTCTTTTCTCCACTGATAGCTTTCCTGGGGCATACTTTCGCACAAAGCTGACACCCGGTGCATGATGAATTGATCGAATAGGTACTAAGTGCACGACAGACCCCGGCAGGGCATTTTTTCCGGTTAATATGGGATTCGTACTCATCCCGAAAGTGGGTCAGGGTACTGCGTACCGGGTTGGCGGCAGATTTTCCCAGACCACACAATGAGCCATCATCAAGAACAGCAAACAATTTCTCCATTGCCGGGATGTCTTCAGGGGTGCCGTTGCCGGCACATATCCGTTCCAGTATCTGTTTCAGGTTGTCAAGGCCCATGCGGCAGGCTGCACACTTGCCGCAGGACTCTTCAGTAAGAAATACGGTGAAATAACGGGCGATATCGACCATACAGGTCCTGTCATCCATGACAATCATTCCACCTGATCCCATCATGGAACCTTCTGATGTCAAGGTATCGAAATCCACCGGAAGATCGAGCTTGCTTTCGGGAAGGCATCCGCCTGACGGGCCGCCGGTTTGTACGGCCTTGAACGGCCGGTCATCGAGTATACCTCCGCAGGTTTCGAAGATGATAGATCTGAGCGTTGTTCCCATCGGCACTTCAATAAGCCCCGTGTTCTTGACTTTACCGACAATTGAAAACGCCTTGGTTCCTGTACTTGTTTCGGTACCGATAGCGGTGAACCAATCGGCGCCTCTCTCAATAATCAAAGGGATATTGGCATAGGTTTCGACATTATTTAAAACGGTCGGTTTTTCAAAGAGGCCTCGTTCAACAGAGCGGATATATTTAGCGCGCGGTTCTCCGGTCTTACCGGCAATAGATTGCATGAGGGCCGTAGATTCTCCACACACAAAGGCGCCTGCTCCACGGTTTATTTTTATATTAAAAGTAAATTCAGTACCAAGAATCTTTTCACCAAGCAGTCCCCATTTTTTCGCTTCGGCAATTGCATCCTGTAACCGCTTCAAAGCCCGGGGATATTCCTCGCGCAC
>JAUVGS010000208.1 GCA_030593665.1 Chitinivibrionales bacterium
AACACAAATTCCAGAAAACAGCACAGCACTCCATACTCTGTTCATAACATTCCTCCTTAAAAATCAAAGTACTTATTCGGGAGAACAGGCCCTTCTTTACAAAATTTCCACAAACATTTATTTTTGCCGTAACTCCCCTACTTTACTCTTATGATAATATATACATATATATAATATACACACAATACTTTGATAACTATAATTAAAAGAGTGTTTTTTACCAATACAGACATTTTTTACAATAAGGCCCGTGGCTGTTCTTAATTTCATGATATAGATACCACCAGGCAGCACACTCTCAAGTGCTTTCAGACCGGATATTTTTTTCTGCAGAATTCTCCTGCCCGCTGCGGTATACACTTCCGCATACCCATTCATGCCAACAGTAACAAAAAAGTGTTTTTTCGAGAGATGCGCCAATAGAGGTAGCACCCGTTTCAATGGTCAGCTTTGGCCTTCTGAGTTTTGCAATTACCTCACCTGATAAACAGCACCCCGGTTCCCCTGTTTTTCAAACAATAAAGATACATCCCTTTGACAACACGCTTCCCGTTTTCAGACAAAAGATCCCATACGGTTTCTCCACCACCATCCACCTCAAGACGCCTGATTATAGAACCTTTTAACGAATAGATATTCAAAACAGCGGAACCGGCGCCGGAAGCGTTATCAAATGCAAACCTGATGGAACCGTCCGGTAAGTAAAACAGCCTGGTATGGCCACCCGGACCACTTTTGCTTCCTGCGGTCTTCACTGCCGACTGATCTTTTGAGAGTTCTCCGTGTGTAAAGGTGTCCCAGGGAATAAATTTACCGCCGGGGCCCGCTGAAGGCCGGACTTTTTCTTCGAGAAGTTTTTTCGTATAAGGCAGTTCATAGCCGTTGTTATCCCTGAAGATGTAATGATTATAAGCTATTTCATAAGATAACGGGTTGAGATTTGAACAGGAGATCGGTCCCTCTTCGGTAGTTTGGACAGGCCCTGCTATAATGCTCTTTGACATATACTCCACCCCTTTTAATATTCGGGGTTTGGTTTCCCCGTCAATTTTCAAACTGTATATATCATCTCCCTGAATCCAGGCCATTTCAGCGATATCAAAAATACCCTCAATGTTAAAATTAGCATGAGCGCAATCGCCGCCGGTTCCGCGATTAATCTCCCACACTTCACCACTCTCTAAAATTGTCTTCCGCGATGCCACCGTGGTCTTGAGAATATCATCAAGAAAGTGATTAAGTCCCGAATTGTAGAGAGTTTCATTATCAGTATAAACGCCGAGGGCCATTCTGTGCAGAGATACGGATATTCCCTGATTAGGACAGGATCCGGAACCATCCCAGGAAGTCGCTTTTGTTTTAAAAACAGCCACAAAATCATCAAACTGTTTTATATCAGAAGCAGACCATCCGGAAGCTCCGTTATTGTAATGCCTGATTATCTCTGCCGCCGAAAACCAGACAGGGCCATACCAGGCGGCCTCAAGCTCATCCTGCACTTGTGGATTATTGTCCTCTTCGTATATATCTTCAAGAACAGCGGACCAGGCATTTAAGATTTCGATGGATTTATCGGCATATTTTTGTTCACCCGTAACCACCCACCTCAGAGCAAGCGCGTAGGCAGCACTGGCGTCATTATTCAGGTCCTCTTCATCCGGGCAGGTACCGCTTCCAACCACCATCACATTTTTATGGGGAGATGCCGAATAGGAAAGCTTCGCGTGATTTGCCTTCAGCATCTGAAGATATCCCTCTTTTACGGGGCTGTCCACGGAAGCGTTTGCCAGCACTTTGATCCGGTCAAGCTCACTCTGCGTATTGGAAATCCCCGGATGATTAAATTGCCGTGCACCGACAAAAAACACCAAACTTAACAGCAATAAAAAAGTTCTTTTCATTTTGGCTATTCCTTTCATTAACCCTATTACCATCCACTACCCATCATCAATTTTCTCACAAGAGAACCCGTTCCCAACTCAATTCTCATAATATACACTTGCGGTGATAATCTTGAACTATTAATCCTGTAAACAATTCTCTGCCCTGATTTACTCTCCGGATGCACACGCACAACCTTTTTTCCCTGGAGATTATAGATAGTACAGGCGCCACTCTTTTTCACATCACCCTTGAGTATGATGGTTATATTCTTCTCTGTGTGCAAAATTTTTACATTCGTTGACATAGGAGCGACAAGGCTCTTTCCCGAAATGCCGGTCGCTTCATCGGGTGTATAGATAATCTTCATCTCCCGCATAGATACGGCTTTATAATCCCCGTGGATACTAAGTGCTCTGTATTTTACAAATTTACCCTTGACAGGATTAAACAGTCTTAGCTGTGCATTTCCTGATGTTGTCCAGGAGGAAGCAACGACAGCACTGCCCCAGGAAACTCCGTCATCACTTGCAAATATCTCAAACTCTTTGACCTGCCCATATTGAGTGCCATCGGTTCTGGTATAATACTCTAGGCCGGAGATTGCATACTCCCTGTCAATCTCTATAACAACATCCTGAGGAACAGCTTGCCACAAAAGCCACTTTGTATCAAGATTGTTATCGATAATATTTCCAGCGCTGGTTTCTTCACCGCCCACCGACTTTATACTTGTTTCAACGTTAGGAACATAGAGATATTTTGGTATATTCAAAGAATCGCCGGACATAGTTATCGGTATATGGATCATCTGTTTACCTGCCGGGATAACGACATTACTCAGAGAAGAGTTAAAAACCAGTGAGTCGTAACCGGCATTTGGCCCCGGGCCTGTATACGTATACCTGATAACAGAAAGATCGTACACATTTCCAACGCCTGCCGAACTATCTTTTGTCTCAATAGTCAGGAAATAACGATACCCTTTTCGTGTATCAACACCAAAAAGGTAGCTATCTATATTACCCAGATCAATACCAAATTCCATAGGCTCCGTATGCATTGTGTTATCAATTTTCCAATGACCGAGCATCGGAATTTTTTCTCCTCCGGCAAACTTAAAATGTTCACAAAATTTCGATTCATCAGGCGTGAGTGCTGTTGTGTCATTTGCAAACCCAATACTCAATCGCAGATTTACCCGCTCTGAATAATCCATTTTAATTTTTAGTACTGTTGTTGGCCTGTAATCCTTTCTGATATGAGGAGCGGGAGCCCACCGTTTCAAATAATTACCGTAAAATGGAATAAATCTATAGGGAACATAGATTGAGCCGTTGTTCTGCCATGCGCCATAGGTGTTCAGCATAATCAGCGCTCCGCGTTCCCAATCTTTCAAATCCACAACACCGTTGTTGTCAGTATCAACATCATTCGTAATTTTACCATCACCATTAAAATCATAACCAACGCTATCATCATATCCTGCCCAGGTAATTCCATGATCAATTCCACCCTCAAAACTTATTGCAATTTTTTTACCACCCTCATACTCCCCGGCAGGGATGGTCCCCTTTCCCATACCTCCAATATTAACACCTCCTCCAAGCATGCCACCCTCCTGAAACTCAGTATCGTCCCAATGATTGTAGACCCATTTCTTAAGAAGCAGCAACCCATCCTCATCCTTCAGATCAACAGCGACAGCTTCAATCTGTCGATTAAACATGGCACTCTTCCAGTTGGCATACCCCTGCATCCATCCGTAGTTCTTATCCCAGCCATAAATCTCAGAACCTCTCCTTCCACCATAGACTTTTGCGGTAGGAATACCATTGAATTCAGCTAACTGATTTCCATTTGTTCCCTGGCCGTAAAGCATAAAAGCAAAATGAGTTGGGAGCATCTGTTCTAATCCGGCTACGCTGTCGTCACGATAATTATTAAATTCATAGGGAAGAATATATCCAAACCCCGCAGAATATCCGCAACTGCCTCCAAGCTGATCAAATATGGGCGGCAGATATTTTGAAACAGTATGATCTACTCTTGCTGGAAGCACGGTCGCTCTTGTTTTATGGAGTATGTCCTCTTTTTGCTCATCGGTAAGGGGTATGCAGCCGGGCGGGATTGAATCATTGACAAACCAATCCGGAAGGTGAACACTCAATAATTCTGAGTTTTTCAGCGCCGAGACATCAGTAGTTATCGAAATGAGTGCAATACATGCCAATACCGGTTTTACAATACCGGATATCCAACCGATTAAATCAACTGATTTTTTAACAGACATACTGCCTCCGCACTTTTTCTTTCTATAAACGAATCTAATGTTAACATTGCGCGTAACACATTTATATTCAACAAGATAAGTAGTGTTATCAAATTTTCGCAACAATTGACCTCTTACTATAAGATAACATAAAAGTATGGCCTGAAAATGGTATTTTTCACGCTTTGACACTTTTTTAGCTGCCTTTTACTTATGTTTTTATGAGCACCATAGAGAAATAACACTATGTTCCATGCCCGGCAGAGCTTACGAGATATTTCAGATTGACAATCTTTTGGGTTGTTGAACAGGGGACGGTGTCAAATATTACACTATTACAATGCCACGTTCTTTCGCAATACGCTCCCCTTTTCGCCCGGCATTGGTCACTGCAGTCTGCTGAATTCCTAAAAAAAACCCTGTCTCCCGTGTCGGAAATCCAAGCATACCGGCAACATATCAGAAGACCATACGTGCATCAACCTGCCTTGTCCGTTTCGAACGCCGTAAAATTAATTATATGGGTATTCACTTGATTGCTGTAGGTACAATATATAGTTTCAATAAATGGAGGATTACCCCCGTACATTAGATGAACTTGAGAAACGATTTGGAATTGATCAGCCATGCCGTGGTAACGGAAGCTACAATCTAC
>JAUVGS010000179.1 GCA_030593665.1 Chitinivibrionales bacterium
AAGCTTTTTTCTTTTAATTCGTAAATCATAAATCGATGACAAACCGAGCCCCGCTCACAGACGCAGAGAACCCACGAAGGTTAATTACGGCTGCAGCGAGTTTCTCTGTCAGTTCGGCAGCCACGCCGCGCCTGTTTTCGCCCTCGACGCGGACCGAATGAACGTTGTTCGTTACGTTGAAGCCTAAGTTCGCTGCAGCGGCCACCTCCGCATCCCCACGTAGCGGAGTAACAAACACAACTCCCATGCCGGGCTTCTCCGGAGAGCGTCTCGCGAGGACAAAATCGAGATCAGCACCGGCTTCCCTCAATCCGGCCAGCATGGTTGCCAAACCACCGGGCTCATCCTTAATGCTCGCAGCCCACGCATTTACACGTTCGACAATCAGTTCCATTTTCCTGCCTCCTTTCTTTCTTGTTACTATATATTCCCTTCTTCGCATTGGCAACCCAACGATTTAATTACATGGAAAAAAACCTATCTATTAAACTACTAAATTCCTATCCCTTTTGTTAATAAATTTATAATTTTTCTAAAGATAGTTCTTTTAAGTACCATAAACGAACTGATTCATTCATCGGGTCCACATTTAATGAAATTTTCAATGAAAAGTGTACCCAACAGGAAAGCATTTGGTGGTATTTCGTAGTATTTTATAGCTTTTTGCGATTTATCTGAAAATGCTAACAAAAAAGCCCTGCAGGATTTGCTCACGGGTTACCATGTAGGCGTATTCGCAGCTACTTCGGCCCTAAGTTTAACTTCTATTATTAGACCTCTGTAGTCGAACCTGCGACATCCGGATTATTAAACTGTTATCCAGGCCCCGTAACCTATAGATCAGGCCGCCTCATATCTCGTTCCTTTACCTCCACCATCATCAACATTAAATACCGCCAATAAATCACTATACTTATTAAACCGGTTTTTATCTCGTGTGGCTAACCTGGATTTTGACACAAAATCCAAGGCCTGTTTTTCATAGCAGACAACATCAGTCCTTTTCAGTAACTTATCTATTAAATCATCCATCTTTCTATTGGATAAACCTTTCCTTTTTAATTTATTTGTTATCCGGGTTTCCTTTTTTATATTCTCCCAGTAAATATTATCATCAGGAGAGTCCAGGAATCCGATGTTGGGAAAAGAGGGAGAGTGCCATCTTGCCCGGCGAAATGACCGCCAGGGCATATAAAATCTTCTATTACCATCCTCTAAGAGCCCCACAAATTTAACAAGTTCTTTAATCTCTTTCATTTCAACGGCATTGTTTGCAAGCTTCTTTTTAGCATAGTCCAGGCCGTGGTTAAGAAAGAAGAACGTTGCGTTGGCACAGTTTTCACCCTTAATCATTTTATAACTACCATAATTAAATTCTGCAGATTGCATAAAAAAGGTCGCATACAATCTGTTGTCAAAATTTGATTTAAGATCAGTAACGACATGAATAAAATCCGCTATTTCGTCAGGTGACATTTTTTTGATTTTTTTATAAATGCCCACGGTCATTTTTCCGAAGAAAGGGTATCTTTTTTTTAAAATCCTTAACTCTTCCGTATCGCTTGTTGCATCAACAAATTTCGAATAATCAAAATGGTCAAGGCTGTCTAATAACGAATACTTAGATTTGGCAGCCTTTTTGTATTCGTCTTCCTTCGAAAAAGGCGCCTTTTTAATATCATGTATCTCGGCCAATCCTCTGATGACTTTTACAAACCATAAAACATCAAGAAATTTGGGTGGCAATATAGTAGTGGTATTATGTGCAATGTCAATTTTATTCCCATGCATATCTATGGTATTGGACAGATACCCTTCAACAAACTCCTGAAAATAGCGGCATACATTATTTGAATTTCCCAGTCGCACAATATATCCATCGTGCCGATAGTCAGAACGTACCGCAATAAAAGGGCCGTCGCTTGTTATTCCTTCGACCTCTCTCCCTTCTGACCTGCCTGCATTGTAACTGGTATCGCCGACAGAAAATCCCATGTGTGCCACATGGTCCCTTCCGAATCTGGTACTGATTCTATTTGATACTGCAAAGTGAATTTCCAGGCCATGTGCTGCGTATTTGCTGTTATTCATAATTTGTTTCCTTTCTAAATAAGGATTCTATATAGATTTATTTTATGTAAAAATACAATAGGGATTTGGTAAGAATGAAAAGTGCCTCAAGAGAGGCTGATCTTAATTATTTGACCGGTAAATGGCCTTTCCGATTTTGTAATGAACATTTATAACTTTAGTTGGTTGTATGAATTATCGCCTTTAGTACCTTACAAGGTGCCAGCTTGTCCGGTGCACATTGTCCAGGAGGTATCAATTAGAGTTTTAAGGACAATGAAACGATTAGGAAGTGTTATACCCTAACCCAGATAAACTGGATAAGTACATTTACGAAATAATTTTCTACCCTGAAGGGCACCCTGTGCCACATTGTGTCCCTTGAGGGTAAGAAATGGCAGAAAATTATTTCTAAGGTACTAAAGAGCATAACTCATAGTGGAAGTAAATTTCCTACTATTCGTTTCTCAAAAGCCGTAGTGTCAAATTCTTATTGAGTGTTAAACTACTAACGCGGGATAAACCCGCAAGTAAGTTCCTTATCAGATTTCTTTCTAACCGAAGAAAACATTCGGAATAAAGTATTGTAACAAATAAATTTGTAACCAATACCTAAAAAACAAGAAAGCAATCTGTAAGGTACTAAACTACCCCCTCCCTGATTACATTATGAACATTAATATTTACGGTTTTCAAAACAAAACATTAAAAAAAATTCTACCCGGTTTAAAGAGTGGACAAATATCGCGACTTTTAAAACGATTGCGTGTGCATGGTTTAATAAAAAAAGTTGGAAAAACGTATAAATACTACCTTACTATTGTAATTTTTGTACTTTCAACTTCTTCAATTACCTCTCTTTAATAATATTTTACCGGATACTTCCATTCGGGGATGTGACAAATCTATGTTATTTCTGTAGAAAAAATAGCAATCAACCTAAATTTTTTTAAAAGAAAAAACACCCCTCCCCACATTTATCTCTCTCACAACCGGCACATTCTTCTTCCCACCAGACCCATGCTGGTCCAGATAATACACCGTGAGTATATCACCGGGTCTTACAGAAACACGATCTTTCTCTTTTGGTTTGAGGGCAAATACGGTTCCGACATCCGCTTTAAAAATACCGGAATTGCCATGTGTTTCCATAAGGGTAACGGGTAATTTATCACCGGTTAATTGTGACTGTACTTTTATCCAGACCTTATCCCGCGCATTACTTTTGAGATTCATATCATGATCAGTAATGGTAATGGTTACATTCTGGCCGGGAAGGATAAAATCTTCGGGAGACAGTTTGACGATTGCGTCACTGCCCATAAGCAACAGATCGCCCCAGATATCCGGTGACAGGGAAATATTTCTTCCCATATTTGTCACCCACCTGATAAGCACACCCTCACCGTTATTGATTGAATAGTTAAATCCAACAACCTTTCCGGGAAGCGGATACCATCGTTCGAGTAATAATGCAGGAATAAAGACTTCACAGGTGTACTGATTCCCATTTCGGGCAGAAGCGAATTTGATAAGACCTTTCTTAAGCGCTTTCGGCAAATAGGCGCGAGGTGATGAAAACACTGACTGTCCGGTGCTGCCGTGTATCCCCGGAGCGCGGGGCCAGGCCCAGAATTGAAAGCTCCGTCCCTTTACCCGATGCGGGTCCTTATGGTTGAGGGGATCGAGAAAAATCTCAAGGGCATCTGTCTCCCAGAATGTCTCGATCCGATGCCGATTATCCCGGACATCATGTATCCGGTAGGCAAAATAGAATCCCTGATTATCCCACTGTGTATACAGGCAGTTGCAGTCACGCAACTCCGGTGGCAGTTTTTTCAGCCCCTGGCCGCTGCCGCACAATGCATACGGTTTACAGTGCTGCCATTCATTCAAACGTCCATCAAGAATAACCGGTTGTGCCCTGCGGACCGCCCCTCCCCAGGCGTTCGCATGGGCATCCGTTTTGACAAGCGGTGAATACACCGGGAGCGTATAATTTTTTTTAATACACTTGGGGAGATACACCTGTTTCGGTGAATAGTATTCTTTCTTCTCAGCCATCCCTGTAATCCCTTTACCGATACCAAGCTTGGTTTTCCCTGAAAGATAGCGCTCGCGGATATTTTTAGCAGCCTTCGCATACCGGCTCAAATTCGGTATGAGCAGGTTGGGTGTTGCGGCAATCTTACTGACAAGATCAAGGTACTCCCGCGCCCACTGATTATAATAATAAGGATTTTGCTCCAAATCTCCCGGCAAGGGTCCCTCTGCAAACCAGTCAGCAATATCTTCACCGAGTCCCATTCTCATCGTTTCCATGAATTCTTCAACGAGCTTCATATTCGTTTGTCCCCGGCTCCCTTCCCCAAGTGCCTGTTCAATGGCTCGTGCGAAATCTATTTCTTTCAGCATTGAGAACGGTATTTCACTGCCGCCGAGCATGGAGAACGCCATGGCGCGGGCCTCTCTCCCCAGCTCTTCAGCAAGTTCCTTTTTCAGAAAGATAGAACCTAAAAGCGACATACTTGGACCGCCGATTCCCTGCAATGCACTCATGAAACAATCTTCAAAGTCAGCAGCAGCCATCTCACCGTCACCAAGAAAAGCACCTCCTTTACCGGAGCTGGGAAGACCAAGCTCCTTGCTGCCTCCGGATCCGGACAAACCACATTCAGCCATACACTGGTTCAACGCCGCACGAATTGTTTCACGCATGCGGGCCATTGCTTCATCCTGTAGCGAGAAATGCATCGCCTCTTTCCAGAGCTTCATAAGCTCCGGGTCATTTACCATACGGGAAAAGAGCCGGCGGTTAACCCCTTCGTCATGAATACCGGAACCATATTCTTTCCTGAGCAGATCGGCAAGATTCGAAATGATCTTTTTCCAGTCCATCTCACCTTTGAGTTTCTGTAAAAGGCTGTCATTCAGATGCTTGAGTATCTGCTTCATTACACTTTCACGAAGGAATTCACTCTGCGCGAGCAGAGAATCCATATCCGGCTGCTGCCGGAATTTTTCCAGCAGGTCACGCAATTCCCGGGAACGCTCATAGATATTATCATACCAGGCCGGATCAAATTCCGGCGGTTCTGACTTAGTATATGAACTCCACTTTTTAATTGAAAAACTATCGGTCTGCCAGAGACTCTCTATTACCGTACTGTCCATATACGACGCTAACATTGATTCAAACAGTTCATAATCGATATATTCTTCGTAGGTAAACGCGCTATCAGCACTATCGGAAGGAGTTTCCCGGGAAAATACTTCCGCAGGTTCTCTAATCACCCTGATAAAGGAAGAAAATACCAGTGCATGGATAAGA
>JAUVGS010000535.1 GCA_030593665.1 Chitinivibrionales bacterium
CTTTCTTAAAGATGAGGTAATACATGAGAATTGATTTGACAGACGTTCTGCTCCGGTAATGAAACACCGTTACAGGCTTCTGCCGGTTATGTCTGATATTCTACAGCGGGGTATTATAACAACAGACAAAAGAGGAATTCCGCTTTTCGGACTAATACCGGAAACAGGTAACACTTCCCGGTTCTCCCTCTGTTAATTTTGTAAACGGTTACACAATGGGACATCACCTCCCTTCAAAAATCTTTGATTGTAGTAACGGAATACTGTAATGTATACATTACCCTTCTTTTGTACTGCACATTTAGAACATATCTATTTGCGCCTGTTGCAGCCGGGTTTTTATTAATAAAAATCAAAAATGCGCAGGAAAGCACAAAAACTATAATAAAAACAGACTAAGTCTGGAACTCCTTATGCTTAAGAATGAGTCAAATTACCACCACCAGAGGGTTAAAATGGTATTGCATTAAGAACTATCTTATTTTTCCTTTGCGCCCTTTGCGTCTTTGCGAGAAATTAAATAACAATGACAATAATGGTCATTTGTCAATTGTTAACAGAAACTAATTATCCCTATCAGGCATCACAAAAGTTCTCCCGGTTCCTTCACAACTGCCTTTTACAAAAGGCAGCCCGTAAATATCTCTCAGTGACCGGTAATCGGCAAGTAATTTCTCAGTCTTCCCTGCATAATACACGGCCCCGTCAACCAGGGCACATACGTTATCATTGTGAAACAGTGCGCTGTTGATATCGTGGGTTACCGTGAGGATAGTACAGTGGTATTCGTTATGAATCCGGTCAAGTGCCTGCTTAATCAACTCCTGATGCAGCGGATCAAGGAACGTCACCGGTTCATCAAGCAGCAGTATTTCGGTGTTCTGGGAAACTGCACCGGCAAGCAGCACCCGTTGAGCCTCTCCACCGCTCAGGGTATTCATCGGACGGTGTTTAAAGGTATACGTATCTGTCAACTTGAGTGCTTCATCGACAAACCGTCTGTCTTCGGCAGTAACCGCGGCCATAAATCCCTGATAGGGAAATCGTCCCATCATGACATAGTCATATACGGTAAATGGTATCTCCAGCCCCTGTGCCTGGGGGACATAGGTGATAATTTTTGCACGCGAACGCGGTGTATAGGAGAACACATCCTTTTCTTTAATCGTTACGGTTCCTGCATATCCCTTTTCCAGTCCGGCAATGCAGCGAATCAATGTTGATTTTCCCACACCGTTTCTGCCGATGATTGCCCACCGCTCCCGTGGAGCTATGTGGAGAGAGATATCTTTCAGCACCGTTTTATCAGTGTAAGCGAATGTTAATTTTTCCAGGGTAATCATCATCGTTTCCCGGTAATGTTGGTAAAGAGTATCCAAAGGAAGAACGGCCCGCCGAGAAGTGAAGTGATAACACCAACCGGCATCTCAGCCGGGGCTATGACAATTCTTGCAATGGTATCACAAACAACCAGAAATGTCCCGCCAAACAGAAACGTTACCGGGCCGACAATCTTGTGACGGTTACCGAATATGAGTCTGCATATATGCGGAGACATCATACCGATAAATCCGATCGGACCGCATATCGCGACAATGGTACTGACCGTGATCGAAGTTGCGAAAAAGAGAATGGTTTTCGTCCTCGCCACGGGTACACCCCTTGTTCGTGCAATGTCTTCACCGGTTACCAGCAGGTCAAGTTCCGGAAGTTTCATTGCAATGACGATTACACCCAACAGTACCAATGGAAACATGGAAATAACATCCTGATAGCCGTAGACTTCAAGGCCACCCATTAACCAGCGGATAATCTGAAAAGAATGCCGTAAGCTGCTTAGGAATTGGGCGAACATAAGCAGGCTGGAAAAAAGAAAACTTACCGCAATACCTGCGAGAAGTATGGTAAGATTCGAGACGGCCCTCTGTAATGATGCA
>JAUVGS010000004.1 GCA_030593665.1 Chitinivibrionales bacterium
CTTTCAACCTTGTCAATCCACTCGTCGGGATCCTCCTTACCTTCATATTTCATTGTCAGCACCATGCCTTTGGCGATATACACCTCGGGAATGTTACCAGCAAGGCTCTTTGCTTTATCGGCAAGCTTCAGCGCCTCTTTAAATCCTTCCTCTTCGCTCTCTTTAGTCGGCGCCTGCTGCGCTCTTTTTGCCGTTGTCAATGCAAGGCCGCTGACAGCGGGGGCAAACTTGGGATCCAATGACTGGGCTAACGTAAACTCCTCTTCCGCCTTAACAAGCTGATCCATATCCCAATATTTCATACCCTGCTTATAGTGAGTCTCCGGGGTATCCATATGTCCCCCGGCCTTCCGTGTTTTAGCACAGCCAACCATCAGCATAAGGGCACATGCTAAAATGATATATTTACCGAAACCGGATATACGTGTTTTCATACTGCTTACAACCTCCTGTAAAGGGATGGGGAACGGTCAGTCAACCACTAAAATGACACGACATTGTGAAAGAAATTTCAGGTTTTTTGCAGCGCTTCTGATATCAGCGGCATCATCCTTTCCAATAACAACATCGGTATTATTATCACCGGATGCCTTTACTGCCTTGACTTTGCCGGGCTTATCACCAACACGATCAAGCTTTGCTGCCTTCTCCACACTCTTTGAATAACCGACAATACCATACTTTACTGCCCATTCTTTAGACACATAGGCACTGCCGTATATCTCTTTGCCGTCTTCATCAAGCACTTTGGGACTCAACGCCGGCTTTATCTTCAAACCGCGGCAGTCGATTACCAATCCGGAAAATATCTGCTCTTTCCTGGCTTTCTTCCCTTCAAATTTTAAGACTGAGGGGTTTTCCCCCACCGAATGAGCAAGCAAAGCCTCTCCGATACCACCGATACCATCAATCGGTATCTCCATGGTAATTTCAACGGACCCGTCACTCATGTACCGCTCGCGGCCTTTCTGTTCAAAGCCTTTCAGATACCCGTTTACCTGGGTAGTGACGACATCGCTTGTGGTCATGAAATTCTGCACGGTGGTAGAGGAATTCAAATAAATTCCTTTTACCGTTTCGAGGGCATTTCTCAGAGCGATCATCTGTGCTGCTCTGATTGCCCCGGGCCGTTGTGCTGCTTCGGGAAGATCGGGATTCGGCGCACCAATTCCATGAGCCACGATAATCCGTGTCTCCCAGTTTACGCTTCCGTCACCCTCCTCGCCGGTAACAACCGGCTGAATCTGTGCCACTGCGCATACGGCAATGGCCACGCATGACACCAAGGTCTTCATCAGATGTGGCATAGAGCCTCCTTGGAAAAATGGATAAAATGTTCTAATTTCCTGCCAAAGTATATGCAAACTAAGAATACAGCCATGTACTATTATGTAATAGTGTTCACACCTATTCAAGAAATAATATAAATTGATTTCATTTTTTTGTCTGTGATATTGATCACAACAACAACTATTTTTTTTTCCTGGCGATGCCGACAAGATAACCGACAAACCGGTATCCTTCCAATCTATAAAAAACATCAATCTCTTTATGAAATGCCAGCTTAACCTTCTTGTCCGCAAAAAAACCATCGGCATCCTCAAGCCGGCGCGCCATGTGGGCGTAATAATTATCCCACCCGCTGGGCGGAACAAGGCTCATAAACTGAATAGAAAACCCGGCATCCTCCAGCAATTTTCTGTAAGAACCCTCTGTTTCATACTGGAATGTGTCATGGTCAAAAAGTGTAAGTACCTCAGAAGGTACCTTTTCTGAAAGCAGAATCAGATCGGAGAACTCGACCCAGCCGCGGGAAACGAGCCACGGGTACATCATTTCGAACCCTCTGATACGACCGATAAAACTAAGCACGCCCCCTTCCGCCAGGACAAGGTCAAACGGCTCTTCAGTAAAATCAGCCTTTAGAATATCATTATCCTGAAACTCTATCAAATGGCTGACCTTGCGCTCAATGGAAAGATTTTGAGCAAATTCAATATTACTTCCGTTACTATCAACGGCAACGGCTTTACAGCGGAATTCAGCAGTCAGGTTACAGATGCCTTCACCATAGCCGCAGCCGATATCCAGCACACGGCTTGCAGGATGAATCCCGGCGAATCGTCCCGCAGTAAGCGTAAACTCTTTTCCGGCAGGAGATGTATAATTTGTCTTTATATCCGTAACCATAATTGAAAAACCGAAGTAATGGAGTATTGGGGGAAAAAGTAACCTGTTTTTTTTCTACTCAAATACTCCAACACGCCAATGCCTTTTTATCGTACTTTCAGAAACAGTATTGTACCAACAATTAATAATACAATTGAGATTATATGAAACCGCCAGGCAATCTTACCTTTAATATTCAACTCACCACCATAGATACCTTTTTCACGCATTTTGAACTGAAAATGGTGATGAATAGGCGCACACAGGAATATTCTCTTCTTAGTCAATTTATAGTAACCGATCTGGATAACTGTCGATGCAAATTCCAGCACAAAGATGAAACCCAGTATCGGCAGATAAAATCCGGCCTTTATAAAGATAAAACATATCCCGATCATACCACCCAGACCGACAGACCCCGAGTCACCCATAATTATTGACGAAGGTGGGGAATTAAACCACAGAAACGCCAGCAGGGTTCCGACCACGCTGCCGATAACCGGCAGAATCTCTTCCACACCGGGAATGAAAGGAATGAGAAGATACCTGCTCCAGACAGCATTGCTTGATATATAGGAAATAACCCCAATGAATATTGAACAGGTAATAAGCGGTACCGTTGCCAGGGTGTCAAATCCATCGGTAAAATTCACCCCATTTGCCATAACTGCTATAGCAAGGGCCATAAATGGAATAAATAACAACGCAGGCATATACGGGAAATTCCTGGTTATACTTAAAAACGGAACAACAATATGTCCATTGATATTCGGGATGAATTTATAAGCGGCAACAGCTACAGCGAATGAAATAATAAGATACAATGTCAGCCGCAGGCTTGCTGAAATCCCGTCAGATTTATACTGATAATCCTCTTTTGTAATAACCCCTTTTGCCAGACGGCGTTTATTAACCACCTTAGCAATATCGTCGATAGCCCCAATACAGCTAAAAAACACATAAATAATGAGTGCGGAAATTACGTATGAATTAAATCGTGCGGTAATAAGGCAGGTAACTACTATTATAAACAGAAAGAGAATCCCGGCCGGCATGACCGGCTGGCGCGTATCCTTTTCTGCTTCAAGCTCCGAACTGAAATGTATACGCTGAAGCGCCCTGATATAGGGCTGGAAACATAGCATTGCCATACAGAATGAGAATACCGTGGCAACACTCGTGCTGAAAAGACGACTGTAAAGGAGGTAGGTATCCGTGGTCTGATATAAATATTCTATAAACATACGCTAAGTATAATAATTTGGCAGCCGTTCACGGCTTGAAATTGGGTACAAACATAAAACGTCTATATGAATTGGATGTTTTGAATACAAAAACATGAATACCAAATTTCAAGTTTCCACCACGAAGTAGCTATTGGAACGTTTGCTTTAAAACCTGACCAATAAATTTCAACGTTCTGAGAACACTTACGATAATTGATTAATTTTTTGTGGTTCTTTAATATATATGAAGGAAAAGAGATTATAATGAATACTATGATACTAAACAATAAATCTTATCTACAAAAGGATTATATTTCTCCGCAGAAAAAAAAGACCTGCTGAAGCAGCAGGTCTTTTTTCCAAATCACATTATACGTAACAGTATTTAGAACTTTAGAAATCAAAATCAATATCAGATGATTCCCCGGTGTTTTGGCTCCCGGTTTCATCTGACGCCGGTTCTGAAACTACCGGAGATGGCGCCGTTTGGCTCGACGGTCTTGATGCGCCACGACTACTTTTACCAAAATCAAGAGTGAGCGTTCCCTCAAAAACGCTTGGCCCGGTTAACACACCATCCCAGTCACCGATTGCAATGGCAATATCCACCGTGGCAATACCTTTGGTAAGACCGATACCGGCGGTAACAGTAAACGGATCCGTGTCGTTTGCATCATTCGTGGTTGTCAAGGTATCACCGTCACTATTCGATGATTTATCCTTCTCATTATATATTTGATACCGTAATCCGCCCCGTGGTATCAGCTCATCAAAAATCCACACCCCTGCAATAGGCCTTTCAAGACCAAAACGGAAGTCATGGAAATACGTATTGTTTTTTGTTTCCCAATCGTTGTTATTTATCTGAATTTCTTTATCAATGCCGATTGTCAAACCATATTGTGAAACGAGGAATAATCCATTAAGGATTTCCGTTGTTAAGCCGAGATACATATCAAGAAAGGATTCTTTGTTTTCGTTATAATCGATGGACGTATCTATATCTTTAACGGTAAACTGATATGATTCATGGTTAAAAAAGAAACCGCCAATGGCATTTATTTTACCGAAATCATAGCCGAATTCCGTACCTGCAGTAAATTTTACCCCGGAAGTAGAGACTTCGTCCTTTGTATTTGCAGCATCATCTTCATCTAACCCACTGGCTCTTGGAAACCCCAATCCGAAAAGCGGAGAAATGGACATATCTCCAATCCCGATATTCGCGCTGATATTCATACCAAAAAGAGAAATCTTCGCTTCGATTTCATGAATATCTTTACCAACTTCATCTGAATACTTATACCGTGTTGCTTTGTAAAACAGGTCAAGGCCCAGAGAAACGGCATCCAAATCAAGACCAAAAAGAATATGGGGATATACCGGGAACGATGAGGGTAAGAGATCGTTTCCACCCAGAATTTCCTGTTCCAGTATTGATTCTGCAGAGCCATAAAAACCACCGCGTAATACACTCCCGTGATTTGCCATAAATCCGAGATTGATCATGTCACCAACACCTTTAATACCGATAACCGGTCCAAAACCTGTTGCGCCTGTTGCTGGTCCCTGCGCCTGGTCAGAATAACCGTTCATATCAGCAGCTAACCATAACGTACGGCTGATATCAGGAATGATACTACACCCCCCCATAGCATCAACGCGTGCATTCTGAGCTGAAGCTGAAAAGAACATGGCTGCTACAGCGACTATAGAAATAAGTTTTTTAACCATCAATACCCTCCTGAAAATAAATTTAAAAATATTCTCTACCAGTATTAAATTAGCTGTTTTATTGCATCAAAAGCAAGGATATTTACATGTTTTCTGTATACCGGCAGAAAAAAACTCATATTTTCCTTATTGCTTTGTTTTCTCAATAAAAGTATTTTTGGTTCTGATGAAAAAACTTGAACTCTTAATGGATGCGACGGCGCTTGACAGGGCGCTCTCCCGTATTGCCCACCAGGTTCTTGAACAAAATCCCAACCTTGATAATTTTGGTATTGTCGGTATGCAGACCCGTGGAGTCTATGTTGCCCGCCGTATCACCGATAAAATAAATGCCATGGAAAAAACCGCACTCGTACCCGGTATCCTCGATGTAACCTTGTACCGCGATGATTATCGCAATGCTTTTAAACAACCCGAAGTACAGATCACCGATATACCGTTTAACATAAATAACATAAACCTGCTGCTGGTTGATGATGTTCTTTATACGGGCAGGACCGTTCGTGCAGCACTTGACGCGCTTACTGATTTCGGCAGGCCGAAATCAATCCAGCTTGCCGTTCTTGTTGACCGGGGACACCGGGAGCTGCCGATCAGGGCTGATTATATCGGCAAGAAAATTACCACACTCAAGGACCAGGAGGTAGATCTTCGTGTACGGGAGATTGATGAAGAAGACTCCCTCTGGCTTATGCAACTGGAGGAGGGCGATTAATGTCACTTGAAATCCAGCACCTTCTTGGATTGTACGGTGTTTCCGAAAGCGACATCACCCTTATTTTAGATACTGCTGATAATTTTTATGAAGTACTCCAGCGTGAAATCAAACAGGTGCCGACGTTGCGCGGTAAAACGATTGTAAACCTCTTCTACGAAAACAGTACCCGCACCCGAATATCATTCGAGCTTGCCGAAAAACGCCTTACCGGCAGCCCGATAAATTTCACTTCATCAAGCAGCTCCGTCTCAAAAGGGGAAACCCTGAAAGACACCATTCAAAACATTGCGGCGATGAAAATTGACATGGTGGTTGTGCGGCATGGCGCACCGGGCGTACCACTTTTTCTCACCCGGTGTACCGATGCTATAATCATCAACGCCGGTGACGGTTTTCACGAGCACCCGACCCAGGCGCTTCTTGACATGATGACTATCCGCCGGCATTTCGGTAAACTGGAAGGTTTAAAAGTAGCTATCATTGGTGATATTCTTCACAGCCGGGTTGCACGGTCAAATGCATGGGGTATGAAAACCATGGGTATGGATGTCACTCTTTGTGGGCCGGAGACTTTGCTTCCCCAGCATAGAGAAAGTCTTGGCGTGACCGTTACCAATAACATGGACAAAGCCATGAATAACGCTGATGTCGTTATGCTGCTGCGGCTCCAGCTTGAACGCCAAAGCGGCGGCCTGTTCCCTTCCGTGCGGGAATACCGTGAGCTGTATGGCCTGGATCTTGACAAACTGTCAACCCTGCCGGAACATACGGTCATTATGCATCCCGGCCCCATTAACCGCGGTATAGAACTGGCTTCAAACGTTGCCGACTGCGGCCGCTCAATTATCCTGGATCAGGTGACCAATGGCGTCGCGGTACGGATGGCAATTTTATATCTCCTTGGCGGCGGTGAGATCGGAGGCCACGAGCATGCTTAAAAAAGAAAACGGACAAACCATTTTTTCCATTGATCCTGAGTCTCATCCTCCTGCATTACTTATACAAAATGGCCGTGTTATCGATCCCGTCAACAATGTTGATGAGAACCTGACTGTTGCGATACAGGATGGAAAAATTCTCTCGGTCACGAAAGAAGCGCCTGCCGGCTTTGCAGCCGATACAATTATAGATGCAGCCGGTATGTGGGTGGTTCCCGGTTTGGTTGACCTTCACGTGCATCTCCGTGAGCCGGGCAGGGAAGATAAAGAGACCATTAAATCAGGCCTTCAAGCTGCGGCGGCGGGCGGTTTTACCACCGTCGCCTGCATGCCCAACACCAACCCGGTGCTTGACGAGGAGTCTAAGATCCGATATGTTGTCCAGCGTGGTGAAGGTTGTCCGAGCCGCGTATACCCGATTGGTTCCATTACTAAAAACCTTGATGGTGAACAACTTTCTCCCTTTGGTGAAATGATTCGGGCCGGGGCGAAAGCCTTTTCCGACGACGGGAAATCGGTATACCGTTCACATATAATGCGCAATGCCCTCAACTACTCAAAATCATTCAATGTGCCTATCATTTCTCATTGTGAAGACCCCGATCTTGCCGACAAGGGGCACATGAATGAAAGTAACGTGTCAACCCGGTTAGGTATCCGGGGTATTCCGTCTATCTCGGAAGAGGTTATTGTTGCACGCGATATCATGCTGGCGGAATATACTGAAGCGCGTCTGCATATATGCCATGTGTCTACTGCCGGTTCGGTTCAACTTATCCGCTGGGCGAAGAAAAGAGGTGCGCAGGTAACGTGTGAAACCTGCCCACACTATTTTGTCTTTACTGATGAAGATCTTGAAACCTATGACACCCACAAAAAAATGAATCCGCCGCTGAGAACTCCATACGACAAAAAAGCCGTGATTGCCGGTATTGAAGATGGTACCATTGATATTATTGTCAGTGATCATGCGCCGCATTGTGCGGAGGAAAAGGATGTTGAGTTTAATGCCGCTTCTTTTGGTGTGATCGGACTGGAAACCTCTCTTAGTGCAACAATTACCTATCTTGTTAAAAAGAAGCTCCTCTCACGGTCAGGCCTTGTCGAAAAAATGAGTGTCATACCCAACCGGATTTTCAACCTTGAGGGCGGCAGCCTTTCTCAGAATGCTGTTGCTGATGTAACCATTATTGATCCCGATGCCACCTGGAAAGTTGCCCCTTCTTATTTCTATTCAAAAAGCCGTAACAGCGCCTTTGAAGGTATGGAGCTTACCGGCCTTGCGCGATGGACTATTCTTGGCGGGAAGGTTGTTTACGAGAGGGCAAAAGTGTAATGGTTCCCTTTATACAACTCGCCGCTTTATCCGCATAAAAAGGTGTTATCCCCGTGTGCAAGTACGAAAGCCCCTGGATAACATTATGTCCCACAAAGGGGATAATGAACACTAACAACTAAAGTTGCAAGTGTTTATAATAGAATCAGAATGGTCAAATGAGAATTAGGAAATTGATTTCCAATTCGAATTGTGCAGTGGCCATTTCCATGCCCCTCTGCTTAACATACTGTTACCGACTCATTCATCCCGGCTCAAAAAACCTATTCTTCTTCAAGCGGTTTCTCTCTGAAAATGATCTTTAAGCGCGATCCTTTTGATGGATATACCGGCGATTCTACTGAAAAAAACTTTATCGGTCGATTCCTTCTTTTATTGTAGTACCTGTCCTGGGTACTTACTTTATCAAGAACCTTACCTTCCGGAGAAATAACGGTCATTTCAAAATGCCCCCGAATGGTAATCCGTTTAAGGGCAACATATCCTTTTACCGTAAGAATATTATTATCATAGGTGACTTGTATTGTCTGAAATAGTAAATAGTCTGAATAAACCGTTTCAACGCTTACTATACCACACTGTACCAGATCTATCTCATTTGCATTACTGTAAACAAAGAATAGTAACACTGGTAAAAACAGTGCCCGTGTTACTCCAATTTTTTGAAATAGCATGTTTCCTCCTTTTTTGCATTCTCTTTCATCACCGTAGAACCTTCCAGAGGTCTACCTATAAATTTACTAACAAAAATTTCTATTGTGATAAAAAAATGCATTCATGCTGCTATATTGCATTTTCTACGTGCTTCTTATCTCAAAAAATTTCATTCTGTAATTGCAACGTTCTTTCCACAATCAAATGACTCGGGTACATCATAACCGCGCTTATGATACCCGATGCGAACATCAGATCCGTTTGGCGGCACAACTGGAATATCTACCGAAAAAAACGCTGTTCTTTTAGCTGACACTCCTCTGCGGATTGATCGCTTTTTCAATATAGTATGGGTACTTGTTTTTGTAAGTATCGATCCGTCTGCCGCGTATACCACGACATCCACATGACCTCTAACCAGCTTGTTTCGTAATTGGACCGTACCGGAAACCGACAACACATCACCATCCTGAACCAGTTTTACAAAACCTATCCCGGCGTCGTTTGAATTTTTCCTGTTAACCGTTACCGTTTGCTCTTTTAAAAGGTTTATGGCGCCGGAAGATGCACACCCGTTCAAGAAAATAATGAAAGAGACGCTATAAAAAAGAAATGTTATAAGTATATTAAATGATTTCATCGTGTACCTCTCTTTTAAAGAAAAAGAAAAAATATCAAATTCGTTATATTGCCACGTCACCACGCTCCCCGGTACTTATTCTTACGGCTTCTTCAATATTCGATATATATATCTTACCATCGCCGCGTAAGCCGGTATGAGCGCCTTTTTGAATAGCCCCGACAACCGTTTCGACCAATTCATCAAGACATACAATTTCCAGCTTAACCGAAGGAATTGCATCGATGATATTATCTACAATATGGACCGGCATATCTTCTTCCCGGGATCTGCCAAACCCTTTTAACTCATGAACACTGACACCCGTGAGCCTTTCGATCATATGCAATTGTTCAATAACTTCATTCAAGCGCTGTTTTTTGATATACGCATCAATTTTTTTCATCGCCATCTCCTTCCGTTACTCGTTTTTAAAAATAATCATATATGTAAGCGTTCACAGAACGCTGAAATTTGGTATTCATGCTTTTGTACTATTTATCCATATTAGGTGGATAAATATCCAATTCATATACAAGTTTCATGATTTTTTCCAATTTCTAATTTCCACCACGAAGTAGCTATTGGTACGCCTACTTTAAAGCCTGACCAATAAATTTCACGCCGTTCACGGCTACTCATCCCTTAAGAGTTTTGGTGCAAACCATTCGTAAAGCGCGGGAATCAAAACCAGGGTCAGAAACGTTGACGAAATCAAGCCGAAGACCACGACAATGGCAAGTGGCCGCTGCACTTCCGAACCCATTCCGCGGGAAAATAAAAGCGGTACAAGCCCAAGGACCGTGGTAAGGGCCGTCATCAACACCGGGCGCAGGCGGAGCATAGCGCCTTCAGTGATTGCCCCGGTTGTTTCCATCCCCTCATTACGAAGCTGGTTTATATACGAAACCAGCACAAGCCCGTTCTGGACAGCTATACCAAAAAGCGCGATAAAGCCCACTGACGCAGGTACGGACAGATATTCTCCGGTTATCAACAATCCAAAAACACCCCCAATAAGGGCTAACGGAACATTGATAAAAATCATTAAGGCATAGCAGAGGTTGCCAAGGCTGAGGTAGAGCATTAAAAAAATAATCAATAATGCGGTCGGTACTATAACGCCCAGTTTTTTCATGGCTCGCTGCTGGTTTTCAAATTGTCCTCCATATTCAATGTGGTATCCGGAAGGCAGGATAATTTTTTCTTCCACCCGTTCCCTGATATCAGCGACAACGCTCCCCAGGTCCCTTTCACGGACATTCGCGGAAATTGTCCAGCGCCGCTGATTTTTCTCGCGATTAATCTGAATCGGCCCCACCAGTTTCTTTACATGCGCGACCTGGGAAAGGGGGATTTTATACCCCTCTGAAGTATGCACAAGAAGATTTTCTATTGCTTCGGGACTTTCACGGAATGGTTTCTGGTACCGCACATGAATTCCGAACCGCCGGGTATTAAGAAAAATCTGATCAACGACTTCGCCGCCGATAGCCAGTTCCACAATTTCAAGTATTTTGGACACGTTTACCCCATAACGGGCACATGCACTACGGTCGGCAACAACCTGTATCTGGGGCTGTCCAAAACTCTGTTCGGTGGCTAAATCAACAAGCCCCTCAATTCCCTCAATCGCCTCCCTGATCTCTTCCGCTTTGACACGCAGCACCGACAGGTCGTCTCCATAGAGCTTGATTGCAAGTTGGGTTCTTACTCCGGAAAGAAGCTCATCAAACAAATTTTGAATCGGTTGGGTAAAGCTGAGTTGAATACCCGGATAGTGAGACAACATGGTATTTAACGCCGCTATTAATTTTGCCTTGGATGTATAATCCTCCCATTCTTTTTGCGGCTTTAGTGTTACCTGTATATTTGCAAAATTGACGGGGTGGGGATGGCTTCCCGCCTCCGGTCTGCCGATTTTTGCAATGGTCGATTCAACTTCATTAAAGGAAAGGATTTGACGTTCAAGTTTCATGATGGTTTCCGTTCCTTTTACCAGAGAGATTGACGGGGCCATGGTAACGTTAATTTGAATCACTCCTTCTTCAAGGACAGGTATAAATTCCGTTCCAAGCCGGGGGACGAGAAGTATGGAAATAATAAAAGCGATACCGGCCCCCAGCGCTATAATGATTTTCATTTTTAACGCACTTACTAAAAGGGGCTTGTAGACCTTTTTAAGCGCGGTGATCACGAAAAATTCTTTTTGAGGTTCTGCTTTAAGAAGGAGTGATGACAGCACCGGAGCGAAAAGCATCGCTGCTATGACCGAGCCAAAAAGGGCAAAAGAAATCGTAAATGCCATGGGTGAAAACATTTTACCTTCAACATTCTGGAGTGTAAAGAGCGGAAGAAAAACTATCACGATAATTGCAACAGAAAACAGTATCGGGTTCCCGACTTCATTCGCCGAGTGAATTATCAATTCGGTTTTGCCTCTTCCCCTGTTTTTCTCATCCGATAAATTACGATGGATATTCTCTACCATGACGATTGACGCATCGCCAAGCATACCGATAGCAATGGCAATCCCTCCCAGTGACATGAGATTAGCCGATAAGCCGGTTAGCCCCATGAAAATCACCGCAACCAGAGCGCAGAGCGGCAGGGCCAACACGACAATAAAGGCGGTTCGTATATTGCCCAGAAAAAGCAGCAGGGTTATAAGCACAAGCGCCGCACCCTGAAGAAGAGCCGTCTTAATGGTCCCGGTGGCGTTGTCAACAAGCCGGCTCTGATTATAATAAGGCACGAGAGTGACACCCCGGGGTAGTGACGCCTGTACTTCGGGGAATTTTCGCTCCAATCGTTGTATTACTTTTGAGGTATTCTCACCGAACAGTTTCATGACAATTCCTGCAACAACTTCCTTTTCACCGTTCAGAGAAACAACTCCCCGGCGCATTTCATTACCGAAGGCCACTTCTGCAACATCGCTGATTCTAACGGGTATTCCATCATGTACGTTAAGTTGTATCGTACGCAGGTCTTCTCGTTTTTCAATGAGGCCTATTCCCCGCACCAGGTATTCTTCCGAACCTAATACAAGAAACTGTCCTCCTGCATTGTCATTATTTTCATTGATAGCTGCAACGACCTCTTCCAGACTCAGATCATATTTATTCAATGCATAGGGATTAATCTTCACCTGATATTGTAATACGTGGCCACCCATGGAAAGGATCTCCGTTACACCGGGTACCGTCTGCAATTGAAACTTTACGATCCAGTCATTGATTTCCCGCAGATAGGTGTTTGTATCTTTCCCTTTGGTGTTGACCGTACTATCGGCGGAGAGATAGTACATAAACACCTCGCCCAGGCCTGTTGAAATCGGTCCTAAAACCGGTGGTTCGTGCATTTGGGGCATTTCTGCCATGGCGCCGGTCAGTCGTTCGGATACAATTTGCCGGGCAAAATAGATATCGACATTTTCTTTGAAATAAACATATACGACAGCCATCCCAAAGGCGGAAGTGGATTTGACAAGGGTTACACCCGGAAGACCATTCATCGATGATTCTATTGGAAATGTGATAAGACGTTCTATTTCTTCCGGCGCCATCCCGTGTGCTTCAGCGAACAGGGGAACCATAACCGGAGAAATATCAGGAAAAGCATCTGTCGGTAATCGTCGGTATTGATAGGTTCCATACGCTAAAATACCTATGAGAAAGAGAACAACTATCAACCGCTTTTTTAATGCGATCTCTATTAGATTTTCAATCATGAATACTCCTTATTAATGTCCGTGTCCTGCGTGGTCTCCAAGGGCACTGGTAACTATTTTGGCTTTGATTTCAAAAGCGCCTTTTGCCACATAGGTATCACCGGGTTTAAGGCCTGAAACGATCTCGACAACCTGATCATCTGCCAATCCGGTTTTCACTTCAACCGCTTTGAAAACATTATTCTCTTCAGGAACAAAGACAACGGTTTCATCATGCAGAATTTGAATGGCATCCTTATTCACCGCAGGAACCAGAGTATCCGATGCAAGAGAGATAACCCCGGTTATGAAGGTTCCGGGCCGCCACGCACTTCCCTTATTGGGAATAACCGCACGGGCAATAATACTTCTTGTCGTTTCATTATACACATGAGCGACATAAGATAATGTTGCCTGAATTTGTCTGTCACTGCCAACAGCCTTTATCAGTATCGGCTGCCTCCGTCCGACCACATCAACATCCTTTGCAAACACTTCACAGTTAGCCCATACCGAACCAAGATTTGCAACCACGAAAAGAGTTGTTTCTTCACCGGCAAACTCACCCGGTGTGGCATGTTTTTCGACAATCCATCCTGCAATAGGAGACCGCACAGCGTAGTTGGTTAAACTGGCGTTACTTTCTATTGTTGCCAACCGCTCTCCTTTTTCCACATACCGGCCGAGCTGTTTATGAATTTCTTTAACCACACCGCTGAAACGCGGGGTAATATGTGCAAGACGGTCTTCGTTATAGCCAATCTCACCGGATAGCTCGATGGTCTGAGCTATAGCCTTTTTTTCTACTACTGCGCTTTCTATTCCCGCAAGAGCAATAGCTTTTTTCGAAAGCCGGACATCTTCCTCATCCTCACCCTCATGTTTGCTGTGATCACGTTCGTCATGATCATTTTCACTCTCATAGTCCTCATTGTCATCATCATGACCTTCTTTCTCGTGATCATTATCTTTATCTTCGCTATCATGGTCACACGTTTCACTATGCTTTTCATTTTCATCCTTATGCTCACTTTGCTTTTCCGCTACACCATGCTCTTCACCCCGGTGCGGTTCTTCAGGATGACCCTCCTCCCGGCATGAAATGCCAACAAGAGAGACATATAAAAAAAAGACTGCTAGTATAATCACTATTTTCCTCATTAGAACTCCTTCTGCTATTCAATACTATTAAATTTCATGCCGGTATATTCCATAAAATCACCATACAGCAATTAATAAATTTGGTTACAATTTATCCGGAATAGCAATATGGTTAAATGAAGATCAGGTGAGGGAATCAACAACGCAGAATTGTTGATCTTAGCGCGTTATGGAATCGCATTAACGAAATAGCATGGTTACCACAGGAATACAAACATCCCAGAACCAATGCAATGTCATCAATGGCGATCCCTAAAATAAATGGTTGAGAAAAAGAATTAATAAAGGAGGATTTTACGTTGCGTGAAAACACCATTGTATTGGATAATAGAATACCTGAACAGAGCCGGTGTTCATGGGTATCGCTATAGGCAAGGCTCTGTTCTTCTTTATGATGTTCACACCGGGAGCCTGTTTCGGCGGAGATAAAATGGGGATTATGATGCCACTCGAATTGTATACCATTTCCAAGAGCATCTTCGCAAGCAACAACCTCACCGCCCCAAAGGGTTACAGGAGATAATAAAATAAGAATCGAGAAGATAAATCCGAAATGTTTTTTATGTCTGCTTAAAAACATCATGATAGTACTACTTTTATCTTATCTATTTGTATTTTTGTCCGATAGGTGGACTTTTATGTAATTTCGATTAGTACTTGGTAATTATTGATCACTATTTATATAAACTAAAAAACTTTACTCAAATACTTTTAATATAACAAATTATTCCTCTAAATGCTCATTATAGACAGTTAATATACTTTTAATAATCTTGGCAGGATCGGGCGCTTCACAAACAGGCCTGACCATACAGAAATTCTTTGCCCCCGCTTTCAGCACTTCAGGCAGCATCTCCAGTGATATCCCGCCAAGACACACTGCAGGAATCGTTGCTTTTTCAAGCATCTCTTTCATGCCCTCAAGGCCTAAAACCGGATCCGGAATCTTTTTCGTTGGTGTTGCAAACACAGGCCCGATCCCTATATAATCCGACCTTTTTTCACAGGCTTTTTCTGTTTGATCCGGATTATGTGTTGATACACCAATTATCATATCCGGCCCTACAATCTCTAATACTTCATCGTAGGGCATATCATCCTGCCCGACATGCACACCATCTGCAGCAGAATCAACTGCCACACGGGGATAATCATTTATAATTAACCGGGTTGCACTGTTTTCAGTAATATATCGCAGCTTTTCAGCTATTTTCAGGACCTGATACTCAGAAACCTCTTTCATCCGCAGTTGAACAAATGGTAATTCCTTTTCCACACACACATTGGTCAGATACTCATACCCTTTCAGCGGATTAGTCACTATCGCATAAAAACCAAAATTGTCTGTAACTGGTTGTTTTTTATTATTCATAATATCACGATTTCTTCCGGGAAAAAGGTATAATATTGTCGTTACTTTCCTGCTCAGTTGTTTCCCGGTTTTCATTTTGATACCCTGCGCCAATCTCCTGAAAATATTCAGGAATCCGTACAATCTTCATCTCGCCGGAACGGTCTGCCTTTTCAAACCTGCCCCGTGCAATATGCGGTGGCTGCAGTTTCAAACTCTGCTTTGTCGGGGGAAAAGTGTTGAGTGATACAAAGTAAAACCAGATCCATTTCCCCTTCGGTTTTGACTCGAAATCATACTCGTACCCTTTACAAATGCCATAACCCCCAAATCGCCACCCCTCACTATCTTTGAGTTTCTTTCCCTTAAGCACGGTACGTTCCATAAAACAGAAAAGCTCTTCTTCCTGAGGGAAATCATTTATTTCATCTTCCGGAATGTACCGCAGGGCCAGTTCAGCAATTTCTTCACGGGATAAAGACATTACCAATTCCTATATGAAAGGTTATATTTTCCTATAGCTGTGTGTCCCATAAGGGGATAACGAACAGATAGTAATATAATTCAGCCGGTTTTATTCTGTCCTGATTGTATGAATAAAAAACAAGTATCGGAACTTCGAAGCCTTGGTGAAGCCCATCTTTATGTTGCTGTGGCCAAGATTGATGGTATCGTATCAATGAAAGAGCGTGCGCGGGCTCCCTATTATGCTCAAAAGAGCCAGGATGTTTTCAATATACTGAAAATCAATAAAAATGTCCGTAAAAATATTAAGAGCCATGTGGCCTCCCTGCTCTCAGATCAACACTATCAATCCTGGTCCGCAGACCGGCATCTTGAAGAAGCTGTTTCCCTGTTAAAAAAAGCAAAACAGGCTGGTGATTGGGGTGCAAGTCTTACGGTTCATAAAAATGAGAAAGGATTGCTTGAAGTGGCATTTCTTGATGGCTATATTTTAAAAGAGTCCCGGTTTTTAAAAAAGATTGAGAGACGGTTGAGGGAGATTGAAAACATATAATTTCTCGTTTGAGCTTTTAGAATTCCGGGGTTTACGTTTGGCATTTTTCAATTTGCATTGATAATTTTTCATTGTTCGGGGTTCAGAGGTTAAATTACCGTTTTGTGACGGCTGTCACCGACGAAACAGATACTTACAGGGTATAATTACTATGAGGAGAGAAATCTGTTTTCGTGTAACTATTTTACATTATTAAATCGTAATTATTACCGGAGTCCAAATTAAAAAAGCGGAAAAGCTATTTAATTTTATTTAAACGCTTAAGAACCTGTCCCTGTTGGTCGATAATTATAGCAGAGTCTGGTAAAACAGGGATCGTGGCATCTTAAACAAGGAGGTGTAGTATGATGCACCAGGCTATAGACTCAGCGCTTCAATTTAACGATCGGCCGGATAGAGAGACTGTTATCCAGAAAGACGATATTATCAGCTTGAAAATAGACCTTAACCTGCTTTCTGTAGAGGAGTTTATTCAGAAATATTGCACCGCCACAACAGCGGAGCCTCCTCTAAAAATAGTGTATCGTAATCAGTAATTACTTTTCTACAGAAAGTAGTGTATATAAAAAAACCCCGATAGAACTGCTATCGGGGTTTTCTTTTTTAAGGATATACCATTCTATTTTATTATCGAGAAGAACTC
>JAUVGS010000529.1 GCA_030593665.1 Chitinivibrionales bacterium
GCGGTGGTCGGCTCATCAGCGATAAGGAGTTTTGGATCGCAGGACAGGGCCATTGCAATCATTACCCGCTGGCGCATTCCTCCGGATAGCTGGTGTGGATATGCAGCAGCGATTTTCTGCGGATCGGGTATTTTTACCTGGTTAAGCAATGTTACCGCTTTTTCATCCGCTTCCTTTGCCGTGATATCCTTGTGTTGCTTGAGAGATTCAGCTATTTGATAGCCGCAGGTGTACACCGGATTAAGCGAGGTCATCGGGTCCTGAAAAATTATGGCGATGTTATTACCCCGAAGGTGCCTGATTTTATCATCATCCATTTTAATTATATCGTTACCCTCAAACAGGATTTCTCCCTGAGTAATCTCTCCGGGTGGAGTTTGAATAAGTTTCATAATGGCCAGGGAGGTAACCGACTTTCCACATCCTGATTCTCCGACCAGACACACTGTTTGACCGGTATCTACCGTTAACGAGACATCGTCAACAGCATTAACAATACCATCATCTGTTTTGAAACAAACTGAGAGATTTTTTATTTCAAGCAAAGACATATTATAGTTATTTCTATATTATTTCCCTGATTTTGGATCAAATACATCCCGTAATCCATCACCAAGGAAGTTAAAAGCCATCACCGTTATAAAAATGAAAAACCCGGGTATTAAAATCCAGGGATGAAATTTTATATCGGCGATATTCATGGCATCTGAAAGCAGGTTTCCCCATGAGGCATAGGGGTCCTGAATCCCCAGCCCGATGAGACTCAAACCAGATTCTCCAAGAATATAATAGGGAATACTCAACGTTACAGAGACGATAAGAAATGAGAGGGTCTGGGGAATAATATGTTTGATAATAATAATAATATTTCTCTGCCCCAGCGCTTCTGCTGCAAGGACGAATTCTCTTTCTCTGATGGATTTAGTCATGCCGCGTATCACGCGGGCGAGTCCCGCCCATCTGATAAAGCTGAGGATGAATATAATGAGCAGATAAATCGTAACGGACGATATCTCCGGAGGAAATGCCGCCCGCAGTGCGAGCAGGAGATAGAAGCTGGGTACCAGCATCAGCATTTCACAGATCCGCATGAGCACATTGTCAACTTTTCCGCCATAGAATCCTGCAATACCTCCGACAAGGACACCGATTATAGTACTGATAAATACGCCGATAAGGCCTACGGTAAGTGAAACCCGTGAACCGTAAATGATGCGGCTGAACAGATCCCTACCACGGGAGTCGGCTCCTATCAGATACCATCTTCCCTCAGATTCCACACCAATCAGGTGTCTGGTGCATGGTATAATACCTAACAGTTTGTACTTGTCTCCCTTGACAAACAGTTTTAACGGGAACCGTCTGCCTTTCTTTTCGATAAATACCCGGTTATAATAGGCATCGAATTCATAGTGATAGGTGTAGACAAATGGAAATAGATGAAGTTTGCCATTCGTATCAATAAAGTGGATGCGGCTGGGTGGATTATAAGAATTTGATCTTGACTCGTTATCAAAATGATAAGGGGCAATGAATTCAGCGAATATACAGACAATATACAATACAACGAGAATTATGAATCCGGCAAGAGCCGGTTTATGCTTTTTTAATTTAAGAATACCCTTTTTAAATTCACTTCTGTGTTGTATATTTTCCATAATCAGCTAAGTTTAATCCTGGGATCTGTAACTGCAAGCAGAATGTCCGCTAATAAGTTACCGGCAATAAGCATCACGCCGCCAATTAACATATTGCCCATAACAAGGAAAAGATCCTGCGCACGAACAGCTTCGAGCATCACAGAACCCAATCCCGGCCAACTGGTAATTATCTCTGTAAGGGCTGCACCGCTTAATAATGCTGAGAATTCATACCCAAAGATGGTTATAAGTGGATTTATCGCATTCCTTAAAGCATGTATATAAATGACTCTGTTTTCCGGAAGTCCCTTTGCACGGG
>JAUVGS010000110.1 GCA_030593665.1 Chitinivibrionales bacterium
GCGATAAAGATGAGAAAATCCGGCCCTAGAGTGGATTGTTTCGCAAGGTCGCTCAGTTGACTTTGGTCTTCAAGGAATCCTTTTAACAGAGTGTGGTGCCAGTTATCACCGCTTTTATCAAGTGCATGCCAGGATTGCTCAAAGTCTGTTTCCTTATCCCGGGCATACTTGCCGGCAATTGCACAGATAGTATCTGCCAGATCATCGAATCGATCCCAGGGAATGGTTACGGCACTGCTGGTTAAAAACGGTTTCCCTTCTTTATGTCGCTTTTCGCATGTTGAAAAGTCCAAATTTTTATAATCCGGAGCAAAGGATTCACTATATTCCTTCTGGGCTTTGAAAATAGGCTCAAAGCATTCGCAAATCGCACTGAGATCAGTGTGCTTTTCCTTGAGATCAGCAATGCTTGAGACGGCTGCATCGTATGAGTGTTTTGTAACCGGCATTATGTCTTTCGTTTGTGGTTTGATTGAAAGTATTTGAGAATCTTAAAATATTTTCACCTTGGTAAAATATGCAAGAAACATTTTGTGCGTAGTATCTTCCCTCGCAAGTCACTTACCTTTCAAAAGCCTTTATGCAACACTGAGATAAAAGAAAAATGGAAATACGCATCGGTATTTCCATTTTTCCTGTTTACATAACTGCAATGATCTTATACTAATTGACCGGCGTACAGTATCACATACCTCAGGAAAAATCCTCCCAGCAGAACGAGTACCGAGATCACCAGGGAAGTATGAGCACTAACGGTTTTTTTGGTTTCAACAATCAATGGTACTACCAGTCCAAGACCCACGATACCGATCCAGAAAAGTAGACCGAATTTTGCGCCGATTATTGCCTGCATGGGAGCAGTCTGGATACCGACAACGATGAACACTGCCAGGCACACCAGCAACACCCCTATAATCCAGCCGTCAATTTTCTCCAGGTCATGAAGGACAGAATCTTCAGCACTGACTATTTTAGCCATTTTCATCAAAGCGAGAACAAAAATAATGCCGGCTAGCCCCGTATCTGTGGCAGATACTACAAAAAGGACCGGTAACAACCAGTTACTCCACAGGGGATTTGGTGTTACTGAGAGCAAAACACCCGTATATACTGCTACTAATACGGCAAAGGGCAGGCCGATTACGCCGACAACCTTTGTTAAAATATTTCCCCATGAAAAAGGAATACTGATAACACAGACAACCAGATACACGAGGGAAATGATGGTGAAAAGTGTCAGCAGCCAGGTTCCCCAGGACATGACTGAGTCAAAATTGAACATAAGGTAGGGTGGAGCTAAACTGAGACCAGCACCCCGTTTCAGCAACATTTCCCAGAAACGCAATGGGTTACCCAAATCGATAACAAGGAACAGTACACCGATAATTACCGGCCAGGGAGCGATAAATGCTCCGGCCAGACGCACACTGGCATACTTCTTACCTCCGGCAAGATCAGCCATAACAGCAACAAAGAATGCCGCACCGCTCATACCGGCTGCAAAGAGATATATCGCAACTGGAATTCCCCAATTTAGATGTTCCATATCAGCTTACCTCCTTACTGTCTGACTGTTGTTGTGTTTCTGCCTGTTCAGCGGCTTTTTCAGCGGCTGCAGCTTTAACTTCGCCCTGTCTGAAATTTTTCATGATACCATACAGAATGGCCGCACCCGGTATAATACCAATTAACCATCGTGGAAGCACAAGCGGTTTTTTCGGCTGCTCAGGCAGACCGTAAACCGATGCTTTTTCCGGAAGGAGATACATGACACCAAGGCCGCCAAGCTCAACTTCACCATAGATTCGCGGCTTTTTACCCGTCTGTTTCTCCAGGATTGCCTGACGCGTTTTTGCGAGTTTCAGCATCGCATCACGGGTACCGAATTTTACCGCACCGGTCGGACAGGCCGTGGCGCAGGCAGGCTGCAAACCGTTATCAACCCGGTCGATACACATTCTGCATTTTTTCGCGGTACCACTTATGTGATCGGCATGCGGGGTTCCGAACGGACATATCTCCACACAGTATTTACATCCGGCACACACCTGCTGATCTATATAGACAATCCCATCAGCCCGTTTCTTTAGAGCACCGGTCGGGCAGGCTTCAACACAGGCCGGCTCTCCGCAGTGCAGGCACTGCTGTTTCCGGAACAGCCACCGTATCGGATCATCTTCAGGTTCAATAAACTGTATCAGTGTCCAGGTACTAGCATTCAATGTCGGAGGGTTCTGGTACGACCCGGTAAAGTGTGTCTTCACCGCAGGCAACTGGTTCCACTGTTTGCACGCGACCTGACAGGCGCGACACCCAATACATTTCGACACGTCAATTAACATTGCTTTTTGTGTCATTTTAGATCACCACCTTTCCCAGATTTTTGATAGCATCCGGATTTGCTCTGTCATAACTATAGGGTGATTTTTTCACCTCACACAGAAACGCTTTAAATTCAGGTATCATAGTATTTGCATCACCGACATGCGGAGTTAACATATTGGCAGAACAGCCGCATGAGCCACCTTCATACCCCCAGTGCCATGGTACACCGATTTGATGGACTGTTTTTCCGGCAATTTTAAACGGTTTAAATCGTCTTGTTACACATGCCCAGCCGCCAAGGAGGCCGCGAGCGGTTATGACATGAACCCGGTCACCGTTTTTTATACCCTTTTCTTTAGCAAGTTCCCGGCTCATCTCAACAAAGACTTCAGGCATACATTCCATCAGCCAGGGGATGTTCCGTGTCATCATACCAGCCTGCCAGTGTTCGGTTACCCGGTAGGTGGTACAGACAATCGGGAATTTATCCGGTGTCCCGCATGGGTTCTCGTCAGGATTGTCAACATGCCAGAGTTTGACAATCGGATTAAGGATAGTACCGTGACCAATCGGGTTTTTTGCCAATGGTGTTTCCAGCGGTTCATAATGCTCCGGTAATGGCCCATCAGCCATACCTATTGAGAACATCCGCGCATGGCCTTCAGGTTTCATTATAAAGGGGTACTTTGCATCATTGCGGAGCGTACCATCCGGATTCTGCAATGGATACCACCCGCCGTCGGGTACATCGCCGACCCATTTCTTGGTAGCATATTTTCCATTGACCACCGCACCTTTAAAGGCGATAACCGGATGTTCCTTGTCCCACGGAACACCTTTCAGGTTAACGGAGGCGCGGTTGTAAATAATACGCCTGTTAACCGGCCAGCACCATGACCATTCGAGATACAATCCGATACCGCCGGCATCAGCTCTGCCGCGACGGGCTGCCATGTTACCTGCTTCAGTATATGATGCAGTATACAACCAGTTTCCTGCACTGGTAGATCCGTCAGCTTTACACTTGCCAAAACTTGGTAATAGCTTGCCTGTTGTCAGATCGTACCCATTTATTTCTCTCGCTACTGCGTGGACATCCGGTTCATCAGCAGTTCCGTAATTCCAGTTCATATCAAGAATTGCACCGGCAATGGGGCCGCCATCCTGTTTGTAAAGCGCACGAACCGCCTTGAACAGCTCATTGAGCATCCAGAGATCGGTTTTTGCGTCACCGCCGGAATGGACAGCAGCATAACGCCATTGCTGCCACCTGCCGGAATTGGTGATACTGCCTTCCTTTTCCACGGATGATGCTGCAGGAAGCATGAAGACCTCTGTTTTTATCTTTTTAGAATCAACCAGCTCCGCCGTGTCGTTTTCAACAGGACGATGCCAGAAGTTTGCCGTTTCAGTATTCCAGAGGTCTGCGCAGACAAGCCAGTCAAGCTTTTCAAGTGCAAGCCGTTCTTTGCCGCAATTAGGCCCGCCCACTGCCGGATTCTGACCCATGCAGATCATACCCTGCATCACACCGTCATACATCGCCTCAAAGAGCGAGATATGGGAATAATTCTTGCCGACCTCACGCTTCGGGAGGTAATTAAAAGCGAAATCATTCTGCGGTGTGGCTTTCGGCCCATACCATGCTTTCAGCAGACTGACAAGATATTTCCTGGCATTACTCCACCAGTCTGCGCTCTTCGGATCCTTGTTCTTACCTTCGTAATAACGTTTGCTGTAAGCGTCAATCGAAGTATCTTTCATGTCAGGTGTTTTAAGATATCCGGGAAGAATATGAAAAAGGAGACACATATCGGTTGAACCCTGTACATTCGATTCACCGCGGAGCGCATTGATTCCGCCGCCTGCTATGCCCATATTTCCAAGCAGTAACTGAAGGATAGCATAGTTACGAATATTCTGCGTGCCGTAGGTATGCTGCGTAGTTCCCATCGCATACATGATTGTTCCGGCTTTACCTGCTGCACCTGATTCGGCATATGTTTGACAGACCTTAAGAAAGACATCAACCGGTGTTCCGGTAATTTCACTGACCTTTTCAGGGGTATAGCGGGAGACATGTTTTTTAAGGATTTGAAAAACACAATTCGGGTTTTTCAGGGTTTTATCCTTTTGGGGAATGCCGCCACCGTCTTTCTGATACTGCCAGGTTGATTTATCATATTTTCTTTTCTTTGGATCATACCCACTGAATACACCATCAAGCTCAGCCGGTAGCTTAAACTTAGGATTGATAAGGAACGATGCCGAGGTATACTCACGCACATATTCCATATTGTAATTACCGGGATTTTTCTCCATGTCGTCAAGTATATAGAGAATCATGCCACCGATGAATGGTATGTCGGTGCCTGAGCGCAATGGTGCGTATATGTGCGCTTTAGAGGATGTCCTGGTAAAGCGGGGATCAACACTGATCAGTTTTGCACCGCGATCAATCGCTTTAGTTACCCATTTAAAAGAGATCGGGTGATTCTCAGCGGCATTACTGCCGATGATCATGATTCTGTCAGCATTGCGGAGATCGATCCAGTGATTGGTCATTGCACCGCGTCCGAACGTGGCGGCCAAACTGGCCACCGTGGCGCTGTGTCATATTCGCGCCTGGTGTTCTATGTACCGGACACCGAGTGCGCGCATGAACTTGGAGTAGAGGTAGCACTCCTCATTGTCAAGCGCCGCGCCGCCAAGAACGGCAATGGTGTCAATAGCGTTGTTTTTGCGACCGTCAGCAAGGCCGGCGTCGCGGGAGTTTTTAATAAGGGTGGCTATACGGTTAATAGTCCAGTTCCAGGACTTCTCCTCCCAATGATCGCTTCCCGGCGCGCGGTACTTCACCTTTGTCAACCGACGGTGGTTGTTGGCCACCTGGAACAAGGCTGAACCTTTACTGCACAGAGAACCTTCATTGATCGGATGATCCGGATCGCCTTCAATGTTGATTATCCGGCCATTAACGGCTGAGACAATCATTCCACACCCACAACCACAGTAAGGACAGATGGTGGTGGTCTGCTTGGCATATTTTATACGCAGACGTTCTGCCCGTGCTTCAACAGCGTATAAATTGAACAACCCTGTGAAGGCTACGCCGGTTGTAAGCCCTGAAGCCTTAAGGAAATCCCTCCTAGATACCACTGAGCACCTCCTTTTTCAAGAAAAATAGGTAGTTAGATGGTTAATTTAAAACAGCATTTTTTTATTCAAACAGTACGTTTTATAGAAATGTGTATAATATTCAACAAAACGTTAATTTATTATCGATTTAAAATATATAATATGTATTAAACAGGTACTTTATGTTTGTTTCGACATAACGACACTGTTAAATAATTAACGACCTGTTCAATTTCGTTAAACTTTTAACTGCTCTTTGGTCTCTGCGCAAAAAAAACCGACATTTTCACTTCATGCATTTGCGCTTTCGTGACACCAAATCCTCCTATTCCTCTATGGTGTATTTGTAACATAGGAGGAAAAAGTGTTCAACAATTTCCATTTCATAGGCCGTGAAAACGAGCTTTCAATATTATATGCTATTATTAATAAAAATGGACCGGCAATCGGTGTTGTATATGGTCGAAAGCGTGTCGGAAAAACAGATCACGAGAAATGTGAAGAACTATAAACACGCTAACCTTCCGGTTTATTCACCTGAAGAGATACTGCAAATTACTGAAGAAGCTACGTTGTAAATCAACAAACAATTTTTCGTATTCTCGTACATTTTTTCAATTATGCACAATACTTCCCATCGTATCCTCGTATTTAGACGTATTCATGGTAGAATTCTTTCTGGGATTAACTTATTTTTTCCCAATATAACATTTATTAACTTTGCGTCCTCCGCCTCTTTGCGAGAGAAAAATCCGGTGAAAAATGAAAAAACAAAAAAAAGACTACCTTGCCCTCGCCCTCGATAACTTCTCAGAAAAAGCCAAAATCCTTGAACTGGTAGAGTCAACTAAGGAATATATAGGTATCTTTAAAATCGGACTTGAGCAATTCATCCGTTTCGGCCCCGACATTATAAAGGATGTTCAAAAGACCGGAAACAAAATCTTCCTGGATCTGAAACTTCACGATATCCCGAATACTGTTGCAAAAGCAGTTCTTGCCGCCTCAGAACTAAATGTAAACTATTTGACAATCCATACATCCGGCGGTATTGCTATGTTGAAAGCTGCTGTAGAAGCTGCCCAAAGTGTTGAAAATCCTCCAAAACTAATTGGTGTTACTGTCTTAACAAGCATAGACCAAAACACTCTAAATAACGAACTGAAAGTACCGGGAATTCTAACAGAATACGTTACCCACCTGGCCCGGATAGCAACGGAAATAAAACTGGACGGTATTGTCTGCTCCGCAGTTGATTTACCCTTTATTAAACAATATTTACCGGCAGAATACGAAATTATTACACCCGGAATACGTCCTTCCGGCTCTGATACAGGGGACCAAAAAAGAGTAACAACACCCCAACAGGCAATTGAAAATGGTGCTACCATTCTGGTTATTGGGAGGCCGATTACAACTGCTGATGAACCTGTGAAAGTAGCCAAAACAATATTTAATAGTTTTGGATAATTTTAGAATAGGATTATTATTAGAATTGAATCGAAGATATGTAATTAGTGTCTGTTCCGAAAAGTACCTATTTGCCGTATTTTTGTCATTTCGACCGAAGGGAGAAATC
>JAUVGS010000397.1 GCA_030593665.1 Chitinivibrionales bacterium
TGCTACTACTACTGATGCCGATTGGACACAAAAAGAAGAGATAACGCTGGAATGGGGTGATAGTTATTCAACCGGTAATTACACTGTTCTGGCAGAGTCCTTTGACAAACAGGCTGTTAGGGTAATGTTGACAATTTATAAAAATCTGGAATGAATTTTTTAAGATGAAAAAAAAGCGGCACGTTGGAGCGTTAGAACCAAAAACTTATAAGGAAGGCAGACAGATTGTGGGTATACCGTTACAACAGAAGGGGGTACGGGGCCAGGCAGCTATAACCGGAATAGGTGCTATCAGTCCGATTGGAAATGATAAGGAAACAATTCTCAGTGCATTACAGGAAGGGAAGACCGGTTTAGGGCCGGTATCCAAATTTGATATGTCTCATTTCCGTACGGATATTGGCGGTGAGATCAAGGATTTCAACCCCGGCGATTATCTTAATAAGGAAGAATTAAACGAATTTGATGACCTGTATATCCAATATGCAGTTGCCGCGGCACGGAATGCATTAAAAGACTCGGGGTTTTCATTTGATGAAAAAGAGATAAAGCGAAATGTTGCTCTGGTTCTGGGCACCTGCAATGGCGGTTTACTCTCTGCTGAAGATGAGTATAAATGGAAACATGGGAAATCAGGTCAGGTGTTTAATGAGAAGATGAATCTCCAGGCCCAGTATTATGGCTTCGGTAAAGCGCTTGCACGGGTGCTGGGCATTGGCGGTGATGTCTGGGTCGCTACGACTGCCTGTTCCGCTACAACCGGTGCAATCGGTATTGCACAGATGCTTATTAATCGCGGCTATTATAACACGGTGCTTGTCGGCGGATCTGATTCTTTGTGTATTGCCAATATGTCGGGATTTGACGGTTTGAAAGCGACTTCTACAACCTATACCGCCCCTTTTTCATTGCCGGTCGGACTTAATACAGGTGAAGCCGCCTGTTTCTGGGTTGTTGAAGAGATGGAAAAAGCAATATTGAGACATGCGCACTGCTATGCAAAGATTGTGGGGCATGCCACATCATCGGATGCATATCATCCGACAGCTCCGGACCCGCGTGGTGATGGTGCCTGTCGAACACTCCGCAATACCCTTATTGATTCAGGGGTCCCTCTTACTGATATCGGGTGTATTAATGCACACGGTACCGGAACTGAGGCAAATGACCGGGCAGAAAGTAAAGGGGTTGCTAAATTTTGTGGAGATATGTCTGTACCTGTTGTGTCATTAAAATCATTCTTTGGTCACTGTATGGGAAGTACCGGTATTCTTGAAGCAACGTGCAACATTCTTGCCATGAATGCCGGATTTATACCTGCTACGATAAACTTTTCCGAACCAAGGCCAGGGTGTACTCACGATTATGTTCCCAATGAGATACGCAGGAAAGAGTATAAAGCATTTATTTCAGCCAATTATGCATTCGGCGGGAATAATGCTGCGGTAGTCATTACAAAATGGGATCACGTTACAAAGCAGCCGCAATTGGAGAATAAGCGTATTGTGATTACCGGGACCGGTATGGTCACTTCTTTGGGGATCGGTACGAAGCAGAATGTATCGGCCTTAAGAAATCGGGAACGTGGGTTGCGGCCTGCCACTGCACTGAATCTCAGAGATATGCAGTCGGATAATGCCGGTTTGGTACCTGATTTTAAAGCTGCTGAAGTTGATCGCCGGCTTGATCTGGCAAATATGAATAAGATCAGTCAGTTTGCCACAGCCGCTTCAAGCCTTGCACTCAGTGATGCCGGTTTACGGGTGAACCGGAGGAATGCTGAAGAGGTTGGCCTTGTCATGGGGGTCTGTAACGGGCCCTGTGAAAGCGGTCACATGGACAGTGTCTTTACCAGTGAGAATTATGCAGCAGATATAAACAGCTTCTCAAATATAACGGCAAATTCAACCGCCGGATGGGTATCGAATTCCCTGTGCCTTAAAGGGGTGAGTATGACACTCGCTCCGGGGCCGCATGCAGGTTTGCAGAGTCTGGCCTATTCCTATGATTTCCTTTCTGATAACCGGGCTAAAAGCATTCTTGTTGCTGCATCCGACGAAGTATATGCCCAAACCTACTTTAATTATAATTTGATGAATTTTCTTTTTCAGGGTGAGCAGGAGAGAGAATATCAGATTCGTTTTGACAGTGACAAAAGGAAGGTCCTCGGTGAAGGGGCAGCGGTTCTTATTGCTGAAACCCTTGAATCTGCACAGGATCGGGACGCCAAAATACTTGCAGAAGTATTGGGATATGGTATGAGTATGGATGCAGGGCCGTTTTCTGAGCAGAACCTTGATACGGATGCTCTTGAGCATGCCTGCAACCAGGCACTGATCCGTTCTGATATTGATGCGGGAGCTGTTGATTTAGTTGTCTGGGCCCCACAGGGAAATATCCAGGATAAAAAGGTTCTCGATGCTTTACAAAAAATATTCGGCTCACGGTACAGCAGTATTCCTTTTGCTGCGACAACTTTTAATACCGGGTATATTGAAAGTGCTTCGATTCTGGTCAGCCTGGCTGCAACGCTTGAGTCACTCAATGATACCAATACATTATGGCCGCAGATAACCGGCATTTCCGACTTAGACAACCGAATACTTACAAACCCCCCGGAATATATCCTTGTTGTGGGAAGTTCCGATATCGGCTATAATTTTACCGCTGTTTTACGGAATGGTAAAATGATGTAAAAACAGTAACTATTTCACCACTAAACGTAATTTGATTCCTCGTTCGTAGCTAATTTGTGTCTGTTAAATATTGACAGATGACCGTCATTTCCCCCTTGCGGAGGATTACACTTCGCCCGATAAAAACACTCGGGAATGACATCTAAAACAAGCTATATTTAACAGATACTAATTAATATTATATGGGATTAAAAAGAGAATTATTGTAACTACTCAGGTATTCTTCGCATAAAGCGTCATTGCGAGCGCAGCGAAGCAATCTCCTGCATTCGAAAAGATGAGATTGCTTCGCTACGCTCGCAA
>JAUVGS010000190.1 GCA_030593665.1 Chitinivibrionales bacterium
CATGGATGACCATTTCCCAAAAAACATGGAACTATCATTCTACGATGGCAATGGGAAACAAACGTTAGTATACGAGAAAGCATCATGGGTAATCGATGAGGTCGAAAAGGGACTCCGTTACGGTGAAAATCCCGGCCAGGAAGCCGCTCTCTACAAACTGGTGAACGGGAACCTGCAGCTTGGTGATGTCGCATGCATCCAACCCGGTAATTATCTTGCCTCTGATTTAGAACTTCTCCAGTCGGGAAAACATCCCGGTAAAACAAACATTACCGATGCAGACAACTCTCTTAATATCCTCAGGTATTTTACTGATACTCCCTGCACGGTAATTGTTAAACATAACAATCCCTGTGGTGTTGCCAAAGGAACCAGCCTTGCAGAATCATATACCAAGGCGTTAATGGCAGACAGAGTTGCAGCATTTGGCGGTGCAATTTCCGTTAACCGTGAACTGGATAAAGAAACTGCAGAGCTTATTGTTGCAAGTTATTCGGAAGTAGTTGCCGCTCCCGAATTCGCTGAAGGTGTTATTGATATTCTTGCGACAAAGAAAAACCTCAGAGTATTGCGGATTAAAAACATTACCCGTTTGCAGGACTTTGTCGGTAAGAGATTTATAGACTTTAAATCACTTATGGATGGCGGGATTATTGCACAATGGTCCTATAACCCACTCGCAAGAACCAGGGATAAATTTATACCGGCTCAGACAATTTATAAAAATAAAGAATATAAAATTAACAGGCTGCCGACCGATCAGGAATATGATGATCTCCTTTTTGGCTGGCTGGTCGAATCGGGAATTACCAGCAATTCAGTTATTTATGTTAAAGACGGCGTCACTGTCGGTATCGGTACCGGTGAGCAGGATCGTGTCGGTGTTGCAGAAATTGCACGGTATAAAGCATACGGTAAACTGGCTGATAGAATCTGTTGGGAACAACATTCAATTCCTTATAACACGTTAACGGATCAGGATGCCAAAGCCGCAATTGACAAAGAAGTCGCTGAGAAAAAAGGCGGACTTATCGGCAGTTGTATGATTTCAGACGCCTTTTTCCCTTTCCGTGACGGCGTTGATGTCGGTATCAAAGAAGGGATAACAGCCGTTGTCCAGCCGGGCGGTTCAAACAGAGACTTTGAAACGATTGAAGCGTGCAATGAGGCGAACGTGGCAATGGTATTTACCGGAGAACGTTCATTTAAACATTAATTACGTTATTATGTGCCCTGATCGAATTCAGGGCACTTCTTTTACTTTAAAGAGGATTCTTTCAGGAGCAGCACATGCAGGAAGAAATTAAAAAGATTATTCAGGAGTTGGGTGAAGATTTAAACAGAGAAGGACTTATCCATACTCCCAAGAGAGTGGAAGAATCATACAAATTCCTTACGCAGGGATATACTGTCGATGTTGAGCAGATAATTAATAAAGCCATTTATGCCGAGGCTGTTCACGACATGATTGTCGTGAAAGACATCGAGCTTTACAGCATGTGTGAACACCATATGCTTCCCTTTTTCGGCAAGTGCCATGTTGGTTATATCCCTGACGGCAAGGTTATCGGTTTGAGCAAAGTGCCCCGGATTGTTGATGCTTTTGCACGACGGTTGCAGTTGCAGGAACGGCTGACCCATCAGGTAGCCGATACACTCTGGGACCATTTACAGCCCAAAGGTCTCGGCGTCGTCATCGAAGCGAAGCATCTTTGTATGATGATGCGCGGCGTTCAGAAACAGAATAGTGAAATGGTTACCAGTTCAATGCTTGGATTATTCCGCAGCAGATCTGAGACAAGAATGGAATTTTTATCCCTTATTAAGGGATTTGATAAGTAAAACAGGTACGTATATCTTATCAGGTAATAACTTTCATTTAAAAATGAGGAGGTTGTTTTATGCCACTTGATCCCACGAAGAATCCGGACTGGAAAATCGCAGAAGAAGCGGAAACCAGGATGAAAACCGTCCACGAAATCGGTAAGGAACTTGGTCTGACCGAAGAAGAACTTCTTCCGCAGGGCCACTATTTCGGAAAAATCGATTTCAGGAAAGTGCTGGAACGCTTAAAGGACCGGCCAAACGGTAAATATATCGATGTGACGGCTATTACACCAACGCCTCTTGGAGAAGGTAAATCTACCTCTACTATGGGTCTGGTACAGGGTCTCGGCAAACGCGGGAAAAAAGTTACCGCTGCTATTCGTCAACCTTCCGGCGGTCCCACGATGAACATTAAAGGCTCTGCTGCGGGAGGCGGATTATCCCAATGCATTCCCTTGACTCCTTTCTCTCTCGGATTAACCGGTGATATTAACGCTATCATGAACGCGCATAACCTGGCAATGGTTGCCCTCACCGCACGAATGCAGCATGAACGTAACTATACTGATGAGCAACTGGCGCGCCTCTCGAAAATGGACAGGCTTAATATCGACCCCACCAATGTCGAAATGGGGTGGATTATTGATTATTGCTGTCAGGCACTGCGAAATATCGTAATAGGTATGGACGGCGTAAACGGAAAAGCAGACGGTTTCATGATGAAATCAAAATTCGCCATTGCCGTCTCTTCTGAGGTTATGGCAATTCTCTCTATTTCAACCAGTCTTGAAGATATGCGCAAACGCATGGGAAAAATTGTTGTGGCGTATGATAAAAAAGGCAAACCCATCACCACTGAAGACCTTGAAGTCGCAGGCGCTATGACCGCATGGATGGTTGATGCGCTCAATCCAAACCTGATGCAGTCTTTGGAAGGTCAGCCCGTAATTGTCCATGCCGGCCCCTTTGCCAATATCGCCATTGGTCAGAGTTCAATCATTGCCGATCAGGTTGGCCTGAAACTTTCCGATTACCATGTAACGGAATCCGGCTTCGGGGCCGATATCGGTTTTGAGAAATTCTGGAATTTAAAATGCCGCTTCAGCGGACTTAAACCGGATTGTGCAGTCGTTGTTGCCACTATCCGGGCCCTTAAGTGCCATGGTGGCGCACCGGTTCCGGTACCGGGTAAACCCATGCCAAAAGAGTATGAAGGTGAAAATGTGGAATGGGTGGCAAAAGGATGTGAAAATCTGATCCACCATATTAATAATGTGAAAAAAGCGGGCATCAGCCCGGTAGTATGTATTAATGCTTTCTATACAGACACCGACGCCGAAATTGCCAAGGTGCGTGAACTTTCCGAAGCCACAGGCGCCAAGGTTGCACTCTCCCGTCATTGGGAACAGGGTGGAGACGGCGCACTCGAATTCGCGGACGCCGTTATAGAAGCATGTGAGGAAGAAACTGAATTCAAGTTCCTCTATGAACTTGACATGCCTGTTCGGGAAAGAATAGAACTGGTTGCAAAGGAAGTGTATGGAGCGGACGGTGTTGACTTCTCCGGTTCGGCATTAAAAGCATTAGACAGAATTGAAAAAGACCCGGAACTCTCCAAGCTCGGTCTCTGTATGGTGAAAACCCACCTGTCGCTCTCTGATAATCCTGCTCTGAAGGGTTGCCCGAAAGACTGGCGCCTGCAGGTCCGTGAAGTGCTTACGTATGGTGGTGCCGGTTTTATTGTTCCTGTTGCAGGGACCATCAGTCTTATGCCGGGAACCGGATCCAACCCGGCCTTCAGGCGTGTTGATGTTGATACGGAAACAGGAAAAGTAAAAGGTCTGTTCTAATTGTATCACGTTTGCACGAAGATACACAAAGAGCACGGCAGGCAATTGCCTCCGTGCTCTTTGCGTTTATCCTGATCATCCTGTTTATCCTGATACAGACATTTTTGTTCTTATCCCTTTCATAATAACAATCTCCATTCGCAGCACCTGACCGACACCAAAACCCGCTCCGCTGGTGTCTGTCCGGCGCGGCTCATTCTTTGCCTGTTACTTGCCGGTTATTTTTCCTTTTGACCTCGGGCAAGGCGAAAACCAAAAAAGTTGCTACGGCTGCCAGGGCGGTTGCAGTCCCGGTTAGCGGAACGACAGCGCCCGGCATCGCTGTACCAGCCACCGCCACGCAGAACACGGTTACCGCCTTTTTTTTCATACCAACTATCACACCACTCCCAAACATTACCTGCCATATCATAACATCCTTCTGGACTATTCCCATCAAGATATTTCGAAACGCTTGTAGTTTTACCTATTCCTGATTCTTCAGAATTACATTTATCCTTATCAAATTCATTTCCCCAGGGATACACTCGTCCTTCAGCTCCACGAGCAGCTCTCTCCCACTCCTCTTCTGTTGGCAACCTCCCATTTGCCCATTTTGCATAAGCTTCCGCCTCATAAAAACTTGCGCCAACAACAGGATGATCCGGTTTATTAAATTTTTCATTGTCGAAATATTCAGGTTTGTCAATGTTCTTTTTTTCTTTCCATTCAAACCCTTCTTCAGTCCAATGTTTTCTATCATTGTAACCACCAGCTTTAATAAACTTACCATACTGCTCATTTGTTACCGGATAAATACCAATCTCGAACGGTGTTTCTATTTTTCGATGCTCTTTATTATCATCTTCACCATAAATAAATTCACCTGTTCCTATTTTTGCAAAAGCATCGGCGGATTGTTCTTCATTCTCTACGGGAGATGTACCCAATTCTTCCTTTTGTTCAACTAATTTGCTAAATGAGATAAGCTGTTCGAGTTCCTGAGGTTTGATATTAATTTTTTCGATAAGCATCCTGAACTTAAAACTTTTTGCATAAAAATGTAGGGATTCAGGTAGATTAGATAACTGCTCTTTTGATATATCTTCATCTCGTGAATCACCGATTTTCTTATTTAGCTCACTGATATAATCTTTAATTATTGCAAACAACTTTGGCCGTTCTTTTATATTCGATAGCAGTTTGGGATAAACTAATTCCAGTATTGTCCAATTGATAATTGATTCATTAGAAAGAGTCATATCTTTGTTATTAACTACTCCCAGGAGCAAGCTGGTATTATTAAAAAATCGTTTCACCTGACGGGGATTATTATTCAAACTTTTCGATATTATTGGTATATAATCAATAAACAACTCTTTTTTATCTATTTCAAAATCTCCTAAAATCTCTTTTAAATTATTATCGCTTATTACCGGTAAGTTAAACGAAACCTGAACAATT
>JAUVGS010000144.1 GCA_030593665.1 Chitinivibrionales bacterium
GAGTTCCTCCATGACAAACCTCGTAAGATCAATAGTCAACGGACGGTCTGAGGCGATACTAAGCGACTTTATTGCTATGGCACTCGCTTCCGTCGATCCGATAAGAATCGGTAAAGTCCGTTCACCGCTGCTTTCCTTTAAAATAATTATCGGAAGGTTCTGTGCCGGATCAACGGTGAAAGATGCTATATCAACTTTTATAAGCATGACTATTTTTTCTATAAGAAAATGTTGTGTTTGTAAACATTCTTTAATTTTTCCTCCTTCAATAAAGCTTTGGAGGACACGAGATTTTAGATTTCAACCTTGAACTTTGAACCCTGAACAGTTACTATAATTTAAACAATTATTTACTCTGTAAAAGGTATTATTGAGATTAGAAAATATACTGAGAGCAGGGGGAAATCAAAGAGGTATGAAATGATTCAACGCGACTGAGAATTAGTAACCGTTCACAGGTTCCGGGTTTAGTCTTACTTCGAATTCTTCATCCCCATCTTCTTATCATACATTGTAAGTTTGTTGCGTCCATGCTCCTTTGAATAATACATGGCAGTATCTGCAAAATCGATCAACTGCTGCTGTGTTGCAGCATGTTCAGGCATGCCTGCACAACCGATACTGACCGTTACGTGCAATTTCTCAGATTTCGTGGTTATTACCATTGCTTCAATACTCTTCCGGATACGCTTACCGATAATTAACGCATTTTCCCCGCTGGTTTCCGGGATGATGACGGCAAACTCCTCACCGCCATACCGTGCAGGGATATCATTTGAACGAACCGTCTTTTTAAGACACACAGAGAGTTCTTTAAGCACCAGGTCTCCAACAGAGTGCCCATAGGTGTCATTAAAATTTTTAAAATGATCAATATCCATAATAAGTAATGACATAGTTCTCTTATATCGCCGGGACCGGGAAATTTCTTCCTGCAGCATGCTCTGAAAGGTTCTATGGTTGTACAGTTGGGTTAACCCATCGGTTGTGGCAAGCATTTCCATCTTCTGATACAGGAATGCTTTCTGGTAAGCCACCGCAGCGTTGCTCACGAGTGTTGATAACATCTGACCCACTTCGCCGGTAAAATTGCCGGGAAGATCGCTTTCAATGGATATGACACCACGGCAGTAGGTTTCAGTGGCGGAGAGCGGTATAATAAACAATGAGCGCACATTGGGATTCACCGCTTCCTCCGGTACAAACAGGTAGTGCTGTTGCTTGTATTGGTTAAAATTGTCTATAGATATTATCTGCCGCTTTCGTATCGCTGTTGAATAGAGGCCGTCATTGAGGGGGAAGCTAAATCCCTGCTGAATCTCATCTGTTTTGCTGATTACCTTCCGCACGCTGCAACTCGTTGATTCCGGGTGAAAATCTATAGCCAGAATACGGTAGTATTGTGTCAATGAATTTATCATGTTAACCAGGATGTCAAGCACCTGGTCAACATGCTGGGCAGTGGTAAACTGCTGTGCCGCCTCATAGAATATCTGTGAATTTTTTGCAACCCGCTCCTGAAAATGGCGCATACGGACATTGGCAATAAGTGCCGCTGCAAGCTGCGAAAAACGGTTTAAAATATCTTTCTGATTGTCTCTGAACGTGAGTTTATCCTTACTGTCGACAACCAGCGCTCCGAGTAACTCATTGTTAAATGAGAGAATCGGTACAGCCAGAACAGAATTGATCATCTCCGTGGTTGAATAGTAATGAAGCTTCGAGTCATAATTCATGATATTGCCACTGAGAAAAGAGACCTTTTCGACGGCAAGGTTACCGACAATACCCACGCCGGCAGGGATCTCCACCTTTGAAATAATAGCCATGCTTTTTGAGTGAAACGAATCAAGAATAAATACCCTTTTTTGTCCGTCGAAAATAAAACCGAGTGCAGAGTAGGCATTGAAGATACGGCTCATAAAAAAGACGACACTGGAGAGGCCTTCTCCACGGACAAGGTCGCGGGAGCCTTTTTGCCCTTCCGTTTCAAGTGTCGAATGGTTTGTTGTCGCGGTATCATCGGTGCCGGTCTTAATCTTATAACTACCTGTTTTTGAAACAATAACCGTAGCAGTATCTGATTTCGAAACACCTTGTGAATTCAACCGGGTAACGCCCGTCACTCGTGAACCTGTCAGGGGCTGTCTGCTCTTTATACTAAATGTCGATACAAAATAGGCAATACCACCCGCACCAATAACATAACCGATATGCGGAAGTATAAACATACCCCTGTCAATAAGTGCGTTTAATTCAACAGACTTATTTATTAATCCGGTTGAAATGAACCATCCCAGCTCACTTATAAGAAAAAGGGACACTGCTGTGAGCCATAAGGTGCCACTCCCGCAGGAAGCAAAGGTTATTATCGCGACATAATAAAATGCAAAGAGGAGTGACAACGCGTATACCCCTTTGGAACATTGGGGAGTGGTTACATGCACCAGAGCAACAACCAGGAGTAAGAGGATAAATACCGAACGGCCATGGGTAAGCACCGCATTGTTTATCTTTGCCAATCCTATTACCGTGACAAAAACAACTCCCAGAAAAATGCCCAAAAGAATCGAGATCAGGGCTGGTGAAGTATAAAGGCCATCCGCTCTACCCGTAGCAAAAAACAGGATGGTTAACAGGTAAATACTATATTCCATTCCAGATAGAAAACGAGAGTGGTTCTTTTTCATAATGCCCATTTCCTAAATGTAATATCTATATTGAGTATTACGCTCTGTTGTATCTTTGTTATATATTCTTTAAGTAAGTATACAATTAAATTTTCAATAATTGCAGTAAGAATTTTTCTCATCCAAAAAAAATATTCATACTAGCTTATATCATGGAAAAGAAAAAAAAGGTACGTCCGTTTCTGTATTATATCACGAAATGCCTCAGTAAAAAATGGCGGATTAAGTTTGTCAAATACCTGGTATTTCGTAAGTGCGGGGCATATGTTCTCAACCTGCCGGATGACCTGTCCGCAGTAAAAAACATCCTCTTTGTATTGCCCGAAGACCCACTTGAAGCGCTTTATCAGGTCGTAAACATAGTCTCAATTATGAACCATTTTCAAAAAGTTCATAAAGCACAGGCAGTATTTCTCTGTGAGCAAAAAGTTGCACCCTATTTCAAAAATTTTCACGGAGTCAGCTCCCTGTTTGAATATAGTGTTGAACAACGATATCTTTTTTCACCGGATATTCTCGAGCTGCAAAAGCTTCTTATCAAGGAATATATTGATATTTGTCTTTTTCTTGAACAGAATCCTGACCTTTCTCTCCTGCACCTTGTCGGACAAATTCAGGCAAAAGTACGGGTCGCCTATCGAGGTACTGATTCATTTCCGTTCTTTAATCTCCATATTCAGCCTTCGAACCGGATTATACACCGAACAGAACAGAATAATGTTATGGCAAAAGCTCTTGGTGCTAAAATTCATGACGATTTGCACTGGAGTGTCACAAAGGAAACGGTAGAAGAAATACTCGTTATGCTCAAGCAATCGTCCATCAGGGAAACAGAATGGCTGGGAGGGATTGATGCTCAGCATTTTTATTATACCTTTGGCAGCAACTGGACAGAGGAACTCATTGACAATCTTTCCAAGCAAAATAAAAGGACATGGTACCTGTATGTTGCCAATATCCCTGCGCCCTCTTTTATTAACTGGCTTAAAACACGAAAGATGCCGGTATTTACCGACCTTCCACCTTCCCGTTTAGCAGCATTATTACATAAATCTGATTGTATTATTTCGGGAAAATGTATGTTTTTTGAACTGGCTAATCTCTTACAGAAACCTGCTATAGGGGTATTTAAGGAGAATGAACTGCATTACTATTGCAAAATGACCTCCCAATCAACAGGCATCCCCTATGTAAAAAAACCGGATGAGAAAACAATTGCAGAGATTAGCGAAAAGGTTGCATCATTTGTACCATCCGATGGAAAATAGTATGATATGAAATAAACGGGTGACAGCATACCGGAAAAATCAATAACTACTTTATTTATAACGTCCAAGATTATATAATCACATAATACAGCTAACTATTCATCTCGGTTATAAAGGTATAGTAAGTCACTAAAATGGTATATATACTGAAACGCTATTTTTCCTATCGACTTAAATCCGTTGAGATTTTTTTCAGAACTCAAAAAAATCAGCGGGAAATAGCCAGGGCATATCGCGCGAAAAAAGCGATCCCAACTGTTACCATCACCCGGCCAATGCTTATAAAAGCCGGTATTGCAGTTTGTGCTATCGGAATACTGATTATAGGAATACTTCTCTCGGACAGCATTATTAAAAATATTCAGAGTATAACAGCAGCTATACAAAACAAACAAAAAACTCTCGCAATTGAGCGACGGAAACAAAAAAAGGTTGTCCCTGAAAAACAGCAAGATAGTTCTCGAATAGTAGAATCAGCGGTAAAAAAGGAAACGCCGGAACCTGCGGTTCCCAAAGAATCGGTTGTCCTGTCAAACCTGCATAAGCGAATATTGCCTTTTGCAAAGGAGATGCGCTATTGTATTCTGGCAAACAAGGCAACGAAGGCAATGCATGTGTTGCGTAAGCGAGGCGCTGACTGGAACATCTTTCGCTCCTATTCTATGGCAATCGGCGAGCAGGAAGGTAGAAAATTACGATCCGGAGATAAAAAAACGCCGGAAGGTCTCTATTTCATTGTTGGGAGAAAGGAAAAGAGTGAACTTACCAGCATGTATGGTCCGCTCGCATTTGTGCTGAATTATCCCAATGCCGAAGATAGAAAGCTGGAGCGTACCGGGAATGGTATATGGATCCATGGGACAAATCCTGACAGTATGCCGGTACAAACCCGCGGCTGTCTTGAGTTAAGTAATTCAAATATAACCGAACTGGGAAGATATCTGAAAACAGGTGTCGGCACACCGGTGGTAATTGTTAACAAAATGGATATTACAGACCCAATAACATTTCCGAACTATAAAAAAATATCGGATGAACGGGAAACCATTCTCACGGAATATACGCACCGGAGTAACTATTTTATTTCTCTGCTGAATCAATGGGAAGCTGCCTGGGAATCGCAGAATATCACTCAATATTCGATCTACTATCATCCGGATAAATTCTTCAGTCAGGGAATGGAGTGGGACGCATGGAAAGAAAGGAAACAAAGAACATTTGAGATGTACAGCACAATAGAAATCTCTCTTGACAAGATATTTCTCTCGGAATTTTCAGAATCTACGGCGGTACTGAAATTCTTGCAGGGATATAAATCAGACCGCCTTAATGTGGTTAATGGTAAGAAACTTAGTCTCGTCAAGAGTAGTGGAGCATGGAAAATTTACCGGGAAAATTCGTTGCCTAAAGAGGAGCTTTTACTATGATATTTTCAAAATCAAAAAAGAGTGCGCTGAAGGACCCTGCTATTCTTGCAGAGGAAATCGAAAAGAACCTGGATGCCATTCAAGACATCCTGCAAAGTGTTCGTTCTGAAAAATCAGATATGCATTCCCTGATTGCAACAGTAGAAAGTGAACGTTCGCACATTACAGCAGCCCTTCGGTCGATTGAAGAGTTACGTGCCAGTGTTGACGAAATGCAGGTCGGCTATGATACTCTTAAAGACAAAGTTGACGAATCGCTTGAACAGGAGAGTAAGCTTGATACGCATGTAAATCAGATAAAATCATTTGAGAAACGTCTGGTAAAAAGTGAAAAAATTCTTGATAAAATTATTGCGCAGGAAAACTTTATCACTTCTATCAGTGACAAAGTCGATTTTATCCTTGAAAAATTTACCAGGGACAAAGAACCAAAACTGCTGCATGAAGGGTTGCAATCCATGATTTCTATGGAAGAGCGCCAGAAACAACTTGCCGAAAATATGGCAAAATCTGAAAAACAGGCACAGCAGACACATTTACGCCTGGAAACAATACAGAAAGATCTTGAACAGGCAGAGATGACTTCTGGTACGATTACCGACAAACTCTCC
>JAUVGS010000548.1 GCA_030593665.1 Chitinivibrionales bacterium
CCTGAGTATCCCAGTCGAAAAGAAGGAGAATATCCGGTTTCTTACTATTCAGAGTATGTTCCTTGATGACAGTCCAGTGATTCTTTCGTGACAGGGCAAGGGTTAGGAACCTTTTATCGAGTGAAGGAGAAGGAGCATAAAAGTATGCGGAGAAATTGCCTGGCGAGATGGTGTGCAGAATATGACTGTTGCTAATGAGGCTGTCTCCGAGTTTTGCTGAAATTTCAAGAAGGTGGGTGCCGGATTTTTTAGCCGGGATAAGTAACGCGTGTTTTTCAGCAAAGAAGCCTGAGTCGACTTCGATTTTCTGTTCGGCAAGTGTATTCTTTTTTATCATACAGGTCAGTGTTATCGAATCTTTTCTCCCGGTAAATCCGCTGATTACTACAGGAACGCTCCTGCCGGTATCACCGGCAATGGAATGTATGACGTTCGGTGCTTCTGTGTGCAGATAGGGGACATGGGTGCGTTGTTGTAAGGGCAGATAATAACATTCTTTATTACGTAAAGCATGCCGGTTGGAAATCGTATTTGTCCAGTTACCGTCAGAAATAATAAGTATTTTATTGTTCCTTTTTAACGTAGAATTATTAAGGAATCGCGGGAATAAACTGTTATTGTCATTGAATTGCATCGATGCAAGTGAATGTATAGGACGTAAAGAATCGCCGAATCCGAAAAAGGTAAAGCGTGGTGGAAGGCGGTTATTTTTTTTCTCGCCGGCTTTGGGCAAGGTAGAAAAATATGAGATCATGGAGTCAGGATTAAAAAGGTGCATACTTGAAGAGAGGTCTACCAGAACGGACACGTTGTTTTCGTAAGATGCAAGGCGATTAATGCTTAGAACCGGCTGAATGAATGCACAGAAAAGAAGGGTGAAGAGAAGGAGGCGCATGACAACCAGGAATAATTTTCGTTGTATGGATACTGTGCTTCGCCAGAGAGTATAACAGGAAAGAATACAGGAAAGGATTAGTATGATGATGAAAGATAGTGTCATTGATTATTACAGTTGAACAGGTTTAACTATTCTGGTATCACGGTTCCAGAGACGGTCATTCCGGTCAGGGTAATCGGTTGTAAAATGAAGGCCACGGCTTTCCCGTCGTTTAAGTGCTGATAGTACAATAAGTTTGGCTACAGTGATAATATTACGCAATTCAAGTGATTCCGGTGTTATTTTTGTCCGTCGGTAGAAATTTTCTGTTTCTTTTTCGAGGAGTTTAATGCGCCGCATAGCCCGTTCGAGCCTCAGATTAGAGCGGACAATGCCGACATAGTTCCACATGATACTTTTTATCTCTCCAAGATTATGTTCGATAAGTACCCATTCTTCGTTGTCAATGGTTCCGCTGTCATCCCAGAGGAGGATTTCCCTGGCCTTGATACGTGAGAGTGATTGTAGTGACCGTGATGCATGGTCCGCAGAACGTTTAGAAAACACCAGTGCTTCTAGTAATGAATTAGAAGCCAGTCGGTTTGCGCCATGAACCCCGGCACTGGATACTTCACCACCCGCATAGAGGTTTTTAATAGTGCTTCTGCCGTATATGTCAACGTGTATGCCGCCGCAGATATAATGGCAGGCAGGAACAACCGGGATAAGGTCTGTCGTGATGTCAATACCGTATTCTTTGCAGCGATTGAATATCGTTGGAAACCTGGCCTTCGTCCGGATTTTAGAGGCTTTGCGTATGTCAAGGTAGACACACGGTTCACCGGATATTTTCATTTCATGGTCAATCGCCCGGGCAACAATATCTCGTGGAGCAAGGGATTTCATTGGATGATACTTGTCCATGAATTCGTTGCCCCGGCTGTCCTTTAGTACGGCACCGT
>JAUVGS010000035.1 GCA_030593665.1 Chitinivibrionales bacterium
GGGGATCATGTCAGCCAGTCCGGTTCACGGGTCGCACCCGATAGTTTGCGTTTTGATTTTACCCATTTCAAAGCTCTGACAACCGCAGAGATCATGCAGGTTGAGGATCAGGTCAATGAGTGGATTATGATGAATGTCCCGGTTACGACAGTGGTACAGGCGCCTGAGGAGGCGAAGAAAGAGGGTGCGATTGCCCTGTTTGGCGAGAAATATGGTGACACGGTGCGGGTTGTCAGTATGGGCGGGTTAAGCAAAGAGCTCTGCGGCGGTACCCATGTTGCTTCAACCGGCAATATCGGTCAGTTTCATATTACCGCAGAGAGTAGTATTGCAGCAGGTATCCGCCGTATAGAGGCGGTTACCGGGCTGGGAAGCCTGCACTATTTCCGTGAAAAAGAACAGATTGTTACTAACCTGGTCACTTCGTTGAAAGTGAATAAAGAAAACATTATTCAGCGGGTTGAAGATTTGTCAATGAAAGTCAAAGAACTTGAATCCACAGTAGCGAAAGTGGCTCAGGTCTCTGCCGGACAGGAAGTGGAAAAGTTGCTTGACAGAGCAGGAGATACCGTCACCGGCTCGTTTCCATGGATGGTCAGGGATATTGGTGAGATGGATAAAAAACGATTTGCCAATATGACCGATACCGTATCGGATATAATCCGTGAGAAAAAACTGGATACCATGGTTATATTTCTCGCTGCTAACGTGGAGGGAAAGGCGCTGTTTGCCGCATGCGCCGGGAAGAAAGCGGTACAGGAGTTTGGTGTGCATTGCGGTGAGTTGGTAAAAGCTGCAGCACGGGAAGCCGGTGGTGGCGGAGGCGGCAGTCCGGTACGTGCTCAGGCCGGCGGGAAAAATGTTGCAAAGATCAAAAATGCTGTTAATGCTGCAACGTCACTACTTCATGAAAAGGCAGGTATCTCGTGAAACGACCTACAGTTATGGCAAGAATAGAAGAACAGATTACTGCGGGGAAGAACTGCTACTGGATACTGCTTGATCCGGATGATTTTTCTGAAACGGAAGCTGCGGCAATTGCCTCTGAAGCACAACAGGCGGGTGCAGACGCACTACTCATAGGCGGCAGCCTGTTAAAGACTAACCATCTTGACAACTTCGTGGCAGGTGTAAAGGATGCGGTTGAAATTCCGGTGATCCTGTTTCCCGGTGATGCCACCCAGATTTCCGGCTTAGCTGACGCTATTCTTTTTCTGTCACTCGTATCCGGCCGTAATCCGATGAATCTGATCGGTGAGCAGGTGAAAGGTGCCCCGCTCATTAAAGAGTTAGGCATTGAGCCGATATCCACGGCGTATATGCTTGTTGAGTCGGGTGCGGTTACCTCGGTTGAATTCATGAGCAACACCCGGCCGCTTCCCCGGTCAAAACCTATGATTGCCGCTGCTCACGCGCTTGCCGCCCAGTATATGGGTATGAGCATGATTTACCTTGAAGCGGGCAGCGGTGCCCCCCACCCTGTCCCCAATGAGATGATCCGACGGGTACGGGAATATGTTAATATCCCCATTATTGTTGGCGGAGGTATTCGGGATGCTGCCAGGGCTATCGAAAAGATTGAAGCCGGTGCGGATATCATTGTCACCGGTAATCTGCTCCATGAAAAAAGAGGCACCGCTATAATGCGGGAAATCGCCGAAGCGGTGAACAACCACAAGAAAAGGTAAATTGCAAAATGAAAATTGCAAATTGCAAAACGTAAACCCCTGAACTCAGTAAAACACTTAAAATTGACAATTACAAACCGTAATTTTTTTTCCCTTTCTTATCCTCCTCGTCCTCGTCCTCGAAAAAGAATCGAGGACGAGGACGAGGGATTTTAACTTGCGATTTCATCGTAATGAATTAAGTCAAATTACCTAGTTCTGAACCTCTGAAACTCCCTAGGTGATTACTTCCAACTCAAACCCGGTATGATCAGCGAGGTCGATGAGGATCGGTTTGACTTTCTGGTGCTTTCTTGTTTCGTAGAGAATAATCTGGGGGGTTTCGAGGGTTTCGGTATTGACTTTAGCGACAACGCCATAGTAACCCACAAGCAGGGGAGTTGGTGCCTGGGTTATACGGATTCGTGCGCCGATCGGATATACCGGCACGATTGATGTAAGGCATTTCACAATTTCCTTATTTAATTTTTCGCCACCCATTTCAATAAGTTTCCGTATAGCGCCACGAACATCATACATGGGCCCCATGCGGCCAGTGAGGAGCATATCATAGGTATCTGCAACAGCAACGATCTCGGAGAATCGGTGAATAACATTTTTACGGGAAAAGTCTTTGAGCGGGGCAAGGTTCCCGCCGCAGAGATTTCTGGGGAACCCGGAACCGTCCTGGTACTCGTGATGCTGTAATGCAACGGCAGCACTGGTCGGTGCTATGGAGGGATTCTGCGACAGCATCAGGTAACCATAGACCGTATGCTGCATGAATAGTTCTCTTTCCTCATCAGAATCGAAAGAGCCGTTTTTATCACGGATCTCTTGCGGGATAGCAATAAGCCCCAGATCAAAGTTAAGCGCACCCATGGCAAGCTGTTTCATTTCATCGTATGAGAAGCGGAATTTCCGGCCAAGAGATAGAGCGGTTACCGCAACGTTAATAGCATGGGAAAAGAGATCGCCACCCGCCTTTTGCAAGGCAGTCATATTGAGCACGACCGAGGGCTGGTTTAATACCTCATCAATCATTTTTTCAATAGCATTAACAAAACCGGAGCTGGTAAGGAATTTATTAATATGCTGCTTATTCTTGCGGATTATTTTCCTGATATTCCGGGCACCTTCCTGCCGCACCGAAAAAGTCTTTTTTAATTCATCCGTACCTTTATTCAATGCCAGAGTGACTTCACGCTGCACATGTTCCGAGATAATCTCTTCCGGAATAGCATCCTCTGTCCCTTCAACCTGGACCAATACAAAAGAAAATCCCAGTTGTTTAAGGCGGGTGCGGAAACGCTCGGTCAGATGATAGCCTGCAGCAAGAAGAAGTTCACCGGTTGGAAGAAATATCGACCTGCCAAGAACCATGTCATCACTGACATCGTCAATACTATAACGAACCATAATATTCCAGTGTTATACAAATTGTTACATTACATCAATTATTATATAATACCGTTGTACTCTATTCAAGACTCCATTTGTACATAATAATTGAATGCAGGCTGGATTGTAAGATTCTGGGAATATTTTCATAAATTTTTAAAGAAGTATAAAGGTTTTTTGCACATATGACGATATTTAAGAATAAGCAATGGTAATTGTTTTTGAACATTTTATATAGAAACAGGGATGTATTCTTACTATCAGGGATGATTTACATGAATGCTCCTCAAAGAAATCCTGCTATACGCCAGGGACAATTTCTCTGGCTGGATGAACCTGCAAAAAAAAGTTATCTTTCTTCACTGAAAAAAAAGATAGAAGAGGGATACTACTATTCAGAAAAGGTTGTTTCCCGCATTGTTGAAGAGATTGCACCGGTGATTGACGATGTCGTTGATAATAATGGCATGCGGCGGTAGTAAACCATCTCGCAGTATTTCATTCGGTTAGAGTTCTCAGTCCCAGATAGTATAGAAATTAAACCATTGATACGGGTGATCACGCGCGACCGTTTCCAATATCGAAACATAATGTTTCATAGCTTCCCGTATACGGGTTTTCCGATTTTTTCTGGTAATATCATCAAAGTAGATCGGAGGAAAGGTTCTTGAGGTAAAATGATGCAGCCCGGTTTTTACCAGGAATACCGGGAGAATCGGTGCACCGGTTATTGCGGCAATGAGGAATGGGCCGGTCGGGAAATACGCGTTTTCCCCCAGAAAGGGAAGTGATACCTTGGCATCATTGATAACCCGGTCACCATGAAAACAGACCAGTTCATTTCGTTTAAGGGCTTCACGTATCGGTACCATCATGGCAAGGCCATCGGCAGAGAAGACTATGGTAGAGAAGAGCCGGTTGTCCCGCACATTTTTAAACACCTGCTTAATCTTCTGCTGCTCGTTGTCGAGAATAACCGCGTGAATATGGGTGCCATAATGGGTCGCGAATTGATTTCCGGCAATTTCCCAGTTGCCAATATGGGCGGAGACAACCACAATCCCTTTTTTCAGTGCATGCGCTTCGTAGTAGTAGTGATCGTTTTCATAGGTGAATTTAAACGGTGTTGATTTTAACGTCATGAATGCGATACGGTCAATCATCGCTAGGCCGAAGGAATAGAAATGTTTGAAGAGATGCCACCATGTTGTCTTTGTGAAACCGAGGTTTCTGCGAAATCTTTTTAGTGCTCCGCCGGCAGTGCGGTCACAGAGAACATATTTCCAGGTAACAAATGCACAGAGTAAATAGGCGGGTAACAGACCGGCGAGGGATATCAGCTTAATAAAAATAAGATTCCCCAGTGCCCCGCCCTTTGCCTTGCCGTCCCAGTTCCCGTTTTCTGCCATATCGTATTTTCTACTCTCTGTCCGGTTTAACGTTACAGTATTATTATTACTTTCCAACTCGGCAAAGCTGGATAAGAGCCTTAGAATGAATTATCTACAAAAAACGCAGATAATTCATTCTAACGCGGGAAAAATCCGCAAGTAATTTCCTTATCAGATTCCTTTCTAACCGAAGAAAGCATTCGGAATAAAGTATTGTAACAAATAAATTTGTAACCAATACCTAAAAAACAAGAAAGCAATCTATAAGGTACTAAGGTTCTAAAATATATTTTCAAATACGGCTATGACTTCAATTTAGTACCTTAGAAATAATTTTCTGCCATTTCTACCCTGAAGGGCATAAGAGATACTAAGAAATAAATTTCCAAGAATCTCTAATTACCCTCAAGGGGCACAATGTGGCACAGGGTGCCCTTCAGGGTAGAAAATTATTTCGTGAAGGTACTTACTTGCAGTTTATCTGCGTTAGGAAAGTTATTTATTATGAGTACCATTATCGATCATTTTCTCTTTTTTTCAGATACGGTTTCAGGCGACACCCTGGTGCTTGACAGTGAAGAAACACGGCATGCAATTTCCGTACTTCGCGTTCAGGCCGGGGATAAACTATTTGTCACTGATGGCGTCGGATGGATCTATTTCTGCCGCATTGAACATATCGATAAAAAATCCTGCGCCACACAGATTCTCGAAAGTAAGGCCCAGGAACCGCCACAGCCGGCCATGCATTTCTTTGTCGGTATACCCGAGAAAGAGGCATTTGAAAATACCCTGTGGGGACTGGTACCGCTTGGGGTCATGCATATAACGCCGGTTATTTGCCAGGCGTGTCAGAAGAAGTGGTGGAAAAAACAATGGGAAAAGCAGACAACCCGATTTCGGAAAAAAATGATCTCCACTGCAAAACAGTCCTGGAATGCGTGGTTGCCGCAACTGAACGAACCGACACCCTTCGAAGCCGCAGTTGCTGAAGCTGGTAATACTGTGCTGGTTGCAGATGACAAGGGAGAAACGCTTGACCGCCTTTCAGGGAACATTCATTCCAGCGATGTGTTGTCCTGTTTTATTGGCCCGCCAGGCGGGTTTTCAGATGAAGAGCGGGAGATATTTCTCCGGAAAAAAGCCCACCGTATCAAGTTATCCGATCGCAGACTCCGCACAGAACTCGCTGCAACAATTTTAGCAGGGAATATCGTTCAAAAGTTTAGTATTACATAGTGGTCGCTGCCGCAGGGAGAGTCGTTACTTATTTAAACATAGCTTCCAAGGTTGCCATTACAGCGCCTTCAGGAACATCAGAGGTAATAACAGAAGTTCCAGGTTTGGTAGGAAGGACAAATCGTAATTTGCCGCAACGGACTTTTTTGTCTGAAAACATTGAGGCATATAATGTTTTAATGTCAGGAGGTGAAGGAAGTTCCGGCATTGCAAGTTTTTTAATTATTGTATTAAATAGATTATAATGATCAGATGCTATCGTACCGATTCGTTTACCAAGATCAATCCCGCATTTCATACCCCAGCAGACACCCTCACCGTGCATGATTGCTTTATAGTTGTAAAACCGCTCAAGCGCATGGCCGAAGGTGTGTCCAAAATTAAGCAGTGCTCGTTTTCCTGATTCACGTTCATCTTCCGATACAATGCGGGCTTTTATCTCAATACTCCGTTTGATAGCCTCTTCAAGCATCTCTTTTTTCAGGGTACTAATCTCTTCATGATGGGCTGAGATAAAATCGAACATATCCCGGCCGCAGATAAAGGCGTATTTAAACATCTCGGCATATCCTGCGTCGAACTGCCGACGGGGAAGGGACTCCAGGATATCCGTAGTGATCCAGACCAGGCGCGGCTGATAAAAAGAGCCGATCAGGTTCTTACCCATGAAATGATTCACCCCGGTTTTTCCCCCGACACCGGAGTCGATCATGGCAAGAAGTGTGGTTGGCACCTGAACATAGTTAACGCCGCGAAGGAATGCGGATGCAGCGAAACCGGCAATATCACCGACAACACCTCCGCCAAAGGCGATTATCACGGTCCCCCGGTCAAGCTGCGCTTCGAGAAGAAAATCAAGGATACTTCGCCAGGTATCGAGATTTTTGTATTGCTCGCCATCTTCAATAATGTATCGTTTGAATGAGAGTGTCTGCTCCCATTCAGCAAGCGTTGTCCCACATATCCGCTCAAGTGTTTTATTGGTGATAAGGACAAAGGTGCTGTGAGGAAACATCTCTTTCAGTTTGTCGGTAAAAGAGGTCTCCTCATCGATATATACATTATAGGAGCGGTCATCTAATTTAACGGGAATGATCATAACATTAAATTCATTTAAAAGCAGGCGGTTACTTAACACAAAGAATAACAGGCTACTAAAAATAATATCTGTTGCAGTGGTTAGTACCTTAGGAATTATTTTCTAACTATTTCTTTATCTGCAAAGAACTGCTGAATGTGGGTTAACGCATTGTGACTGTTTATCCCCGCAACTCTTTTTTCACTGCTAAACTTATCTTTTCAAGGGAATAGGGCTTTTCAATATAATGGCCGGCGTCTGAAGAGTATGTTTCCGGCATACCATCCGGACACGACAAAGCACTCGCAATAATGGCTTTCTGATCAGGGTAAAGCTCCAGTATCTTCTTATATGTTTCCCGGCTATCCATTCCGCTATTTAAAATCATGTCAAGAATGATCAAGTCAGCGGTGTTTTTCTTTAAATAATCGATCGCTTCTTCACCGGTTGAAAAAGCTTTTGGCGCATAATCCAGTGTCTCAAGCATAGTACTTAACATATCCCTCTGCTGTTTTTCTTCATCAATTATTAAAATGCTCTGTCCATTTCCTTTGGAAATAGCGTAAGGTTTCTTTCTTTCCCGGGCAACTTCCTGTTCTTCGATTTTGGGAAAGTAAAATTTGAAAGTTGTTCCTTTTGAGTCACTCTTCACATCAATGTATCCGCCATGGTCATGTACGATATTCCATACAACCGCAAGGCCAAGCCCGGACCCGCTTCTTCCCGGCATTTTTCGTGTAAAAAAAGGTTCGAATATCTGTTCAATATCTTCCGGAGAAATCCCCTCTCCAGTGTCAATAACCTTCAGGATAACATACTCTCCCGCAAGTATCGTCATATATCCCTGTTTGGGTATTTCCACCAGCTCGTTTGTTGTTGAAACAGTTACCATGCCCGTGCTATCGGTTATTGCTTCAACAGCATTCATCACCAGGTTCATAAGGAGCTTTTTAATATTATTGGGCGATGCCTTGATATGAAACAACTCCATATCGAGGTTCGTATTTATTGACACTGTTGGATACAGTTCCTTCAGTTTCAAATACTCAGGGGACCGGGTATATTCCTCAATGGCCGTGTTAATATCCATACTCTTTTTTTCAATCGCAACCCCGCGGGCAATAGTTAATAAATCATTCACCACTTCTGCTGCCATCTTCCCGGAACTCCGTATCATTTCAATATTATTTTTTGTTTCTTCACGGAGAGTCTTATCCATCAGAATGACATCAGGATAGGCGACGATCACCGATAAAATATTATTCAAATCATGAGCAACCCCGCTCGCCAGAAGTCCAAGTGATTCCATCTTCTTTGATCTGGCAAGCTTTTCCCGGAGTTCCTGTTTTTCGATCTCCGCCTTTCTTTGTTTGGTAATATCTTCAATCAACGCGATGGTATAAAGAATCTCTCCCCGGGGTGACCTGACAATTGATACGGTTGTAGCGCCCCACATTATCCTTTTATCTTTGCGGATAAACCGTTTCTCGATTTTAAATTGTGATATCTGCCCACTGTGCAATTTTACTTTCATGGTTTTACTACTCTCTATGTCATCAGGGTGGGTAATATCGATGAAGGTCATTGACTGCAGTTCTTCTTTTGTATACCCAATCATGCGGCAAAATTTTGGATTGGCATCTTTGAATGTATAATCCGGGCAGGCCAGAAGGATACCAATAGCCCCGCATTCAAATACTTTTCGAAATCGTTCTTCGCTTTCCCATAAGGCCTTTTCATTCTGCTCTTGAGGAGCCTCATTTATATCGATCATTCCTTGCTCCCTTATGGTTGAAGTGTGAATCTATTTTTCTATCCTCCTTATATTAAATAATATATATAAAACTCAAAAATTAACTTATACTTTCGGATTTTCATAATTTCTTCAGGCCATTAAATCCGCCTCACCGGTCGAATTAACCAGTAAGGTTGTGGGTAAGCCTTTCAAAAGGGAGGTGAAGAGTGCCTGAAAATCAGCAGCTTTCTCAACCTGTGGAACCTGAAAACCGAGCAGGACAATCGTTGCATCATCGGAATAGCTATGCAATATTACAGGAAATGGTTTTTGTGAATCGACAATATTTATCGTTGCAGACATACGAGACGCCTCAACAAGTGTTTTTAACTCAACAAAAGCCTGCTCATGGGATTCGTTTGCACGAACAACACGCAGAAACCTGATCGAGGTATTAGCCCAACCACTCGTAAGCGAGATAAGGTATGCCAGGATAGCCATGAGGGACCCATTCTCTTTTCCGCGCCACCAGATATCGATCCGTTTTTTCTTCTTCCGTTCAAGAACCGGCATGCCGTTATCATGCAGCAGGATCAGACTCATATTCAACATACGGGCAGTATGGAGATGCTGCACAAAAAACTGCGCCCTTTCAGGATCACCTGACCAGCCGAGTATGACAAGGTTTGGCTTAAGCGGACCGATGGAGGTACTTTGCAGAAGCTGGTTTAATCCAAGATCAATATGGGGTGTAATCAGTACCTGCGGAAATGCTTGTATCTTATTCTTCCTGATGAACTCATTCAGGATGTTGATCATATGCTTGCGTTGTTCAATTTTAACATTCAGCTTGCCGATAATCAAACTGACCAGAATAACAATACCCCGTCCGCTTCCCAGCCAGTCGGCGAAACGTGCAAGGGTTAACCGCGAATCCGGATTCCCGGTAAACACCACGATGGTAGGGCGCCAGTTCTTGGCATGCATCGGCGCCTGCTCAAGTTTGAACAGATTCGTCCGTACCAATGAATAGAAAAAACCACGACGAGCATCGCCGAATGAGGTCTTTAAAACAAATTTACGAACGTATAAATATATCGCGCTAATAACCGCAACAGCACCAAGTGCTGCAAGGGCATCAATAAGAAACGCCGCACCGATACAACCGATTGCACCGAGCAGTGCAAGTATCCAGTGGAAGAATTTAAACCGCGGTCTGAATGACGGATTCCGGCCGAA
>JAUVGS010000360.1 GCA_030593665.1 Chitinivibrionales bacterium
AGTTTCCTCGGAAATAATACCATATTTAGTAAAGATAGAATCTAACGTATCATTCAGACTATTGGTATAATCAACCGGTATCGTTTTAATAGAGTCATTTTCAATATGCATTTTAAATACTCTTGTCTGCAATCTGTTACCGCCGTCAAAAATACTGCCATTGATATAATCCTTGGACCGCAAATAGTATAATCCAAGTGTATGAAATTCATTCATATCCATATAGCCGGAAATGCCATAATAAGTAAATTTACGGTCATAGCGGAATGAACCGCTCGGATCATCCAAATATGCACCGCCATACAGAGAGTCATATCCTGGTATCTCATAAAATTGCGAATACTGACCATTCTGTAACATGTTCAAGTTCCATGCATAGCCAACATTTGGCACTTCACCGGTAAAATTATTGATAGAGTAATCATCCAAAGCATTATCAACTCGTGAATTATGGTGCTCGCCAAAGATCTCAAAATAAGGACTTAACGTAATATTTTCCCCTTCAAGTTTGGGTACTTTCAACCTGCCGGCTATAAATCCTCCCCACGAAGGGCCTGCACGATCTTTAAAATCCTTTGCTATGTAGGCGGAGGTTGCCATATCAACGGTACCTTTCAATTCACCGGTCAACAGCCGAAGGCCGGCACGAAAATTTGATATACCAACCGTGTCCGTAATAAAGGTAGGCTGGAAAGAGATGTAGGGAATAACTTGCCACACATGGAACTTTGGTTTATACTCCCCCAACCGATACTGTCCGTTCTCCGGGTCCGAACCGAAAATGAAGGGGTCATCAAAACGTACGGTGAAATCCCGTTGTGCCGTACTGTCAAGTTCCACCTTCTGCGGGGTCTCAATTCCCATTTCATACAGACTGAAATTTGCAGCATGAAATCCCGTATATAACAGCTTCTTCCCCTCCGCATCGACTGACGGGGCAAATGCGCCACCAACAACATTGGTAATCTGCTCAACCTCTCCGGTCTCAAGATTCATACGGTACACATTAAAAATATCGGTTTTATCCGAAGAAAAATAAAGATAGCGTCCATCAGGGGAAACACAGGGATCACGTTCATCAGCAGCGGTTCCTATCAACAGTCTCAATCCCAGGTCTTCCTGATAATTCAATGAATCGGCAAAGAACGTGGAATCTGTTAGCTTTTTGAATCGATCAAACGGCTCGGCATCTGCATTGACAATTGCTATATCACGGTTTTCCTCAAGCATGATCCCCATAATAATGTTCTTGCCATCCTTAGTCCAGCAGGGGCTGTACATCTGTGTACCGTTGTTGAAATTCGTGAGAAATCGTGTGTTTCTGCCATCAACATCAATCAGTGCAAGGTTCTGTACACCGCCGGCATTATAGATATAGGCAAATATTTTCCCATCAGGGGAGAGTGCCGGCTCCAGAGCACGGGCATGCCAGGTAACCTGTTTCTCTTTTTCCTCAATAACATCATAGGTGTAAATATCCATCTTTGAGCCGGAACGGTCAGTATAGCGGGAATAGTAGAGCTTTTCACTGTCCGGAAACCATTGCACGCGTGACGATATGGCCGGAGTCGCACCATACGGGAAATCCCCTTTCTCTGTGGCCGATATTGAGAGCGGGCCATTATAGTGATTCCTCTTATGATTGGTAATTTTACTGCTGGGCCTTGTATAGCCTAATTTGGGCTCAAAATATGGTTTTCTCGCGATCCTTCTTTTTAATACTTTATACAGTTTCCCTGTCTTTGTATCTAAAAGATAAAGAACGGTGTATCTGACATCATACCCTTTGTTTGATAATAAGGCTATGTATCTGCCATCAGGAGAACGTACTCCATTGACATCTATATACCCTTCATCAAATATTTTTTTACCCTCTTTCTGGTTCTTTTTAACTCCCTGTTCAACTGCGCCATACTTTCTTTTTAAATAGTCCTTCCACTCCCGGTAGAGTGACTCGCCGCCTTTCCCGGTGGCTTTTCTCAATGCGATGTTAAAATGGGGCCATGCCTTTGTCTTCCCGATTTTCCGTGTAGCCTCGTTGCCGTAGGCCGAATCGATATACATCATGAGTGCAAATCCCTGATTATAGGTCATCTCCGGGTAAAAACCATTCCTGTTATCAAAGGAGGACATCTGCACATAATCCAGGAGATCATCTTCCAGTGCTGCCATTCTAAGAAACATATCACGGTAATTATCCCAGTGATCGCCCCTGTTTTTCGTTGATTCGTATTGTGCAACACCTTCAATCCACCACATTGGTGCGAGCAGGTCTGTCCACCAGACCGATACATTTACATCAGGATTGTCATAATAGGAAAGCCGGTCAATATGAAAATATCTGAAAAATCCATCCTTGGTTGCAGCTTTACAGGTAAAAATGTGGGCGAGTTCGTGGGCAAGGACATTACGAATCCATTTATCACTGCCGCGTGACCGCCAGTTATTATGAGTTGTGAATATATGGACTGCATTGTGGCCTGTATATGCGGCACCGTTAGCATAATCACCGGCATCCTCAATGTATATGGTGATTTTTGAATAATCATTCATAATATCATAGGCGACAGCAAGATCATCCCAGATCTCTTCCGCGATCTCTATGACCTTATGCCCCCAGTACTCATCACCTTTCTTGAAAACAACATAATAATGCTCGGTCTCCACCTGGTTTAGCGCAAAACACAGCGATACAAACGAAACTACTATAAGAAAAAATCCGGTCATGCTTTTTGTACTCATAAGGCATCCCTTCTTTTAAAAATTTCTTCTCTTCAAATCCACTTCCTATATATAATGAAATATCAATAATACCTTACTGAATATGCAAGCACCGAGTGATCAAAATGTTCTTTTACAATAAAACAATAACCCTTCATATACTTTTTTTATATATTTTTGTACCGAAAATATAGCAGTTTATCTGGGTTGGGAGTAACTCTATACACCTTGAAAGGACAGCAGCAATGGAAAAATGCGTACTGGCGTATTCCGGAGGGCTCGACACCTCCATAATGATCAAGTGGATCAAGGATATGTACAACTGTGAAATCATTGCGATGTGTGGTGATGTCGGCCAGGGAGAAGAACTTGAGGGTCTCAGGGAAAAAGCGCTGCAGACCGGCGCATCAAAGGTATACATCGAAGACCTCCGTGAAGAGTTCATTACCGATTACATCTTTCCCACTATGCGCGCCGGGGCAATCTATGAGAAGAAATACCTGCTGGGTACCAGTTTTGCCCGTCCGATCATTGCAAAACGCCAGGTTGA
>JAUVGS010000014.1 GCA_030593665.1 Chitinivibrionales bacterium
GTACTCAACCACTTTTTCCGCAAACCCGACAATTTTGAGGATCATCAAATCTTTTCCGCTTGAGAGCACGAATGCTTTTTTATCTCCCATCGAGGCATAATATTCAGAGTTAATCCGGTAGGCGATCTGAGTAATGAACTCCTCTTCAGCTTCGACCCGAGAAAGTGAATCCAGTTTTTTTTCTTTGACAAATGCCGCAAGTGCGTCATCTTTGACCTTTACAAAGTAGCGCATTACTTCCGGTGGGCATACTTCAAGGTCAATAGATTGAAAATCTTCGATATGGTCAAGCATTGTTGCTTTGTCGATGGTAAAGTTGGGGGTGATAAACCGATCTTCAACTTCCTTCCGGATATCGACTTCGATAAGCGCGATATGCAGCATATAATCTTCATCGAGAATCTCACGGGTAACGCCGAGTTGTTCGGGAACAAAGCCCAGCGCGGAGATACCACCGCCTTTGCCATTTCCCCGGTTTCTCATCTGGTATGATGGTTCGAAGATGTTTTTGCCGCTTACCGGAATAGAGCTTATAAAACCGGTTACACCGCACCCACCCTCTTCTTCGCATTTGTAACTGCCGTTATAAGGGAGGTTTTCTACTAAAGATTTTCTTGACTGAATTATTTTTTCTGCATTATTCATATATTACACCTGATTATTTGGAATAGTCTAAATGGGTGAGCAGATCGGTCCTGCCGACAAGTTCTGTTATACTTTTCATGCCGAATTTTTGTAGTATTAATACCAGTTCATCATGCCATGCACTGAACAGATTAACCAGGCGTTGTGTTGCATACTCTTCATCATAGAGAAGGGCAAGTTCCTCATCAGTTGACGCGATACCGCGAGCGCAGCCGCGGCCGGATTCACAGTTGCCGCAACGGACACACTCAAGCGCAACCATTTCAGCGGTAGCAATAACAACACCATCAGCGCCGAGACAGATCGCTTTCGCAACATCATGAGCGCTTCGAATACCGCCTGAAGCGATAAGTGTTACCTCATCACGGGCGCCCTCTTCAGTCAGGAAGGTATGTACTTTGGGAATCGCATATTCTATCGGCATGGCAATATTTTTCTTCGCAATATCAGGAGCGGCGCCGGTACCGCCGTATCCACCGTCAATATGGATGATATGCGCATTTGCGAAGTAGGAACCTACCGCGACCATATCAACATCATTCGGTGTGGATACTTTTACCGAGATGATAGCATCCGGGTTCATCGCTTTGATCCAGTCAATGTGTTTCTTGTGATCCTCAATAGAGTAGACTGAATGGAACGGAAACGGTGAAAAGAGTGAAGTACCCTTGACTGCCTCACGCATTTTGGAAATAGCTTCCGTGTGTTTTTCTCCGAGAAGGTGACCGCCAAGACCGGGTTTCGCGCCCTGCGCATATTTAAACTCAACCATGCGCACCTGTTTGATAGTCTCTTCACGAACACCAAAAAGGCCGGTAGCAACCTGAGTGATCACATGATTTTTATAAGGAAGCATGGCATCAGGAAAACCGCCTTCACCGGTGCAGGTAAAGGTGTTCCAGATTTGTGCGTTTCGAGCGCGGGAAACAAGTGTCGTGAGACTGCATGACCCGAAAGACATACCACCGCAGTATACGGGAAGATCGATTGAGATGTCAGCGCGTTTGTCGTTACGACGATTAAGCCTGATTGCTGTTGAAATCTCATCCGCGTTCAGTTCCACAGGTGGTTTTTCCGGAAACTTGAAACGGAGTTTATCGAATCCACCCTCAGAGTCGCCAACATTGTATTCAAGGTCGTTTCGTTGAGGAACTTTACCGGTTTCGGCCATGATCCAGGTAGCGGTAATCATATCCGCAGTCCAGCGGTAGTCACCGAGAGCATCATACATTGGATTGAGTTTTAACTCCAGCGCGTTGACCGGGCATTTATTGATACAGAAGAAGTCATTCTTCTCACACTCAAATCCGATACATTTATAGCTTATCGGTGTTTTCATCTTGTTATGGCCATCAGGACGTTCATGAACTCCGTGAGGACAAAGACGGGCACAAGTGCCGCAATTAATACAAGCACTTGAACGAGTTACCAGATACTTTGGAACCAGGTGCCTGAATCGTGACGGCGTATGTTTTACGGTTACATTTTTTGGTCTCATGTCTTAGTTTCCAAATATAGTTGCAAAGGTTTCTTTTTCTAATGTTTCAAAATATATCGCTCTTCCCATTTCTCCGCGAAGGCGTCTTACCTCTCTGATACCCATAGCACCCATGACTTCAAGCAGCTGTGAGTGCCATGCTCCGACCAGATTGACAATTCGTTGAATGGCATCAGATTGGGATACTTTATCCAGGCCGGAAGGAGGGACAAGCATGTTTTCTTTATCATCGTGCAGCTCATACCCAAGAGCGAGAATTGCCGGTATATCAATTGAAACAACATCAGCACCGGAAATAACCACTTTGGGCAGATGCTCAGCCATGGCAATACCACCACCGGCAATTATGGTAAGTTCATCACGGACAGCCTCTTTTGTAAGCATATTGTGAACATCCTCCATGATTTCCTTAATGAAACGAGGATTCTCACCTTTTTCGCGGCCATGATGGTCGGTAACAATATGAATAATTTCAACACCCTTTTGTGCCAGAGTCAGAACTGTTTTTTCAAGTTCAGTCGTAGATTCAATCCGTACCGCAACCAGAGCATCAGTTACTGATTTAACAGAATCCCTTATTGATTCAAAGTTACTGACAAGCTCATCGGTGCATAGCACTTCAATGATTTTAACTTTCTTCAGCAGGTCAGCGTATTTGTCAACATCGGCATGGCCCAGAAGGGGCATTATATAGCTAACGTATTTTTCAATATCACCTTTGATTTGATCGACAGGCAGGATGGTCAGAGAATCGATACCTTCAGCAGCTCCGACCATTGAAATCCTGAGCAGGTCATTCATATCGTACGATGAGCCGTCAAAGATAATAGGAATCTGGAGATCGACATTTTCTGGTGTTTTTGAAAGGAGTTCACCATTTTCACCAAATTCCAGGTGGTTTAGTTTTCTGCCGAGATCAACAGTTGTGCTGATATATTCACGGCCATGGATACCGTCACGGGTAGGACGAACGATCTCAGACATATCAGTCCACATGCTGTCAAACCCGGGGCCGGAAAATTTTCCACGGTATCCGGCACCTGATACCGGTACTTTTCCATTTTCAGCCTGTTTCCATATGCTTAAAATCATATTGGATGTCCAGTAAGCATCACCAAGTGTGTTGAATTCAGGCATGATCGATTTTACTATGGTGCCCCGGGGACACTCCTGGATACAGCGGAAACAGTTCTTGCAGAGAGCACTGATCGGGTCTGCCATTTTTCGGGGATCGTCTTCGCTGCGTTTATGGGATTCGTAAATACAGACTTTTATACACTTCCCGCAGTTAATACACTGCTCCCCACGTTCCAACTTGAACTTGGCAATAAGGTCCAGTTCAAGGATTGTCGGTTTTACATGAATATGGTATTTCTTTGGCATATTCTTTAATCTTGTTTAAGTTTTTTGTTATTATTTTTTTTGTATTTGTTTTTGTACGTCATACCCGCATATTTCTAACGGGAATTCATTCTTTACATTAACAAGAAACGCTAGATTCCGGCTCAAAAGCATGCCGGAATGACAGCCGCAAGTTTTGAATTAAGATTTATCGTCGCTATGTTCCTTCAAAATGACAATCTCATTTTTTAATTGTCAACAGTAAACTGATAACTATTTTTACCCGTTTCTCTCAATCATCTCCCAGTATTCATCACTGGCGTCAACTTTTTTAAGGAAATCCTCTATTATTTCAGTGGGACGACCAAATTTCTTTTCCAGGTCGGCTTCAAGAGTCTCCCACAGTTCAACGAGTCCAAGATTAACCTGACATATCTCTTCACAGGCTTTACAGTGCATGCATAAGAAAATCTTTTCAGCCTCTTCTTTGGAAACCGGTTTGCCTGCCATATACTTTTTCGCGAATGTAAGTTTACCCTTTGGTGTAACACCTTCATCACCGGTAATCAGGTATGCCGGACACACTGCAAGGCAGCTCCCGCACTTAGCACAGGCATAGGCGTTGAGTTTTTTATCAAGTGTATCGGCGCTGCCGACGTTTTTGTTTTTACCGAGAAAAATGGTTGCCAGAGGTCCGAGAAACCATGAAAAGGCAATGAGCAGACTCATATTGAAATTCATGATTGCTGGCTGCATAAACAGTGCCGGGATATTCATGAATTTGGATTTAACCGCGAAAAATTTACCGGGGTTCATGATACCATTTGGATCGACCTGCTTTTTATATGCTTTCAGTTCAGCGAGTCTTTTACTGTCAAAGAGATAGTTGACAAAAGGCGCAAACCAGATACCGGAGCCATAAGGTCTGGCGCCGCATGATACCGCGACTTTAGTCAGGATCATCATCATCGGCAGATTGACCAGGTATTTCAGCTTTCGGGAATCACACAGAAATTCAGCGGAAACCATAGCGATTGTATCGTCGATAATGTATGCGTAACTGCTGATTTCAATACCGAATTTTTTACCCGTTTTTTTGGCTTTAGTGATAAATCCATTTATTTTTTTAATCGGAATAATAATTTCGCACGCAAGAATTGTCGGTCCGAGCCGCTTGGATTTCATACCGAAGAGGCGCTGGTTCCAGAGATAGCTTGCCACATGCTGCGGTGCCTCTTTGAGTTTGACATCGCTTGATGATAAATATGACAGGAACGCGTCATCTTCCGCCTTTGTCGGCAGTATAAACAGAACACCGCTCTTATTCTCAAAGGTATCGGCATGCATCAGTATATTCATTTCATGAAGCGTTTCCGCATCAACGAAACGGATGACATCAGGCTGAATCTCTTTTGTTTTTATTTTATCACTCATGATCTTATCAATAAAATTGAAAGCGGTTAACGGGTCTTCAAAATAGACCAGTCGGGGATGGAATTCCTGCTGATACTCTTTAAGTTTAAGCGTGACTTCAGTAAGAATACCAAACTGACCTTCAGAGCTGATAAGATTCTTGAATTCGGGGTCTTCATGGGCTATCTTTTTAAGTTCACCATTAGGGAACATAACTTTGATACAGACAACCTGTTCAGAGACATGGCCGTATTTGAAATTATTGATACCGTATCCACCGGTCATGAGCCAACCCGCAACGGTTGAGAACTTGCTTGAAGGATAGGTCATGAGACAAAGGCCCTCTTGCTTGGCGATCATGTCAATGTCGCTCCATCGGGCACCGGCCTGCACAGTAACGGTTTTATTGCCTTTGTTAAGTTCGATAACTTCTCTGAACATTGCCAGGTCAATTACAATACCGCCATTTGTCGGAATAACACCGCCAAATCCGGAGGAGGCAGTACCGCGAGGAATAACCGGTATCTTTTTGTCATTGGCAAAAGTGAGTATTTTCTTTATATCTTCAACACTTTTCGGCTGAACAGCCATGTCGGGAACAATGTTAAAGAAGGTACCACTAAAGATTGGTGGAATATCACCAATATCATGACTGTAGGTCATCTTTTCATAGGTATCATCGATGACCTTTATGTCGCCGGCAATTTGTTTAAATTCTTCTGCTATTTTCATAATGTTCTATGATATTAAAAAGGTCATTTTTTGGTTTTAGCAGGAAGGCGTCTGTAAGGTCTCCCACTAATTATTTATGTGATAAAGGGTAACTTGAAAGTGAATTACGATCAAGCTACCCATTTTGTATATTTTGAGTTTAGAACCCTATTTTACTGTAACTGATTTAGCCAGATTTTTTGGTTTATCAGGGTCAAGTTTATTATAATCTGAAGCAAAGTAGGCCAAAATCTGGAGCGGGAATACAAACGGTATGGCTGACATTGCGATAGAATATTTATCTGTAGCAATTGGTACACGAAGAGTATAATCTGATATTTCAGTTACCTGAGTATCCTCATCCGCAACAACAGAGATGATTAAACCGCCACGGCTCTTCATTTCCATGATGTTACCAATAAGTCTGTCATAGGTTTCATCCGGAGGAGCAACAAATACAACCGGGAATCCATCTTCAAGCAGGGCGATAGGACCATGCTTTGATTCGCCGGCAGAATAGGCTTCAGCATGGTTGTATGATATCTCTTTCAGTTTCAGCGCACCTTCACAGGCTGCTGCCATAGAAAGACCGCGAGCGAGGAAGTAGAAATTGGGTTTCTTGGCAATAATTTCAGCGATCTTTTTAATCTCATCTTCACGCTCAAGAATGGCGTCACAAACCGTTGAAGTATTATCAAGACCCGCCCTGTATTTTGCGAGTTCTTCAGGATCCATTTCACCCTTGAGTTCCGCGATACGAAGTGCTACCACTGAAAGAGCGGTAACCTGTGTGCAGTATGCTTTTTGTGAAGCAACAGCAACTTCAGGACCGGCAGTGGTGATAATGGTATGATCAGAGTAACGTGTCAGTGAAGAGCCGACAACATTAACGACTGAACAAATTTTAGCTCCGTATTTTTCACGTGCGAAACGGACAGCTTCAATAGTATCGGCAGTTTCACCGGACTGTGATACCGCGATAACGCATGAGTTTTCCGGCAGTCGAGGAAGCTGGTCGATAAATTCTGAGCAGAGAATGCCTTCAATGTAGGGGCCGCCGAACTTTGTGATCTGGAACTTACCTGCAACACATGCATAGAAAGCTGTACCGGCGGCTGTAATATATACATGCTCGGCATCCATAATAGTCTTTGCGAAAGCATCGATATCATCCTGAGGAACATGCACCTGATCATGAACTTTTCTCGGTACTTCGTGAAGTTCTTTGTGCATGAACCATTTGTATTCTTTGCCGTCGAGAGATTTCTCTGCTGCATTGATTGACCACTGAACAGTGATAGAATCACGTTCGCGTTTTTCACCGGTAACAACATCATAAATTTCAACGCTTCCCGCATACAGAATAGCAATTTCGTCATCATCAAGGATGTATGCTTCACGGGTTAATGGCAGGAATGCGGGAATATCTGAACCGCAGTATGTTGTCTCGCCAGGGGTGATACCGATTGTAAGCGGAGATTCTTTACGGGCAACAAGCATGGAATCCGGTGTATCAGCGTGACAAACTACGATACCATAGGCGCCGTCACACTTTTTAACCGTTTCCATAACAGCAGCTTTAAGATCCATTCCCTGATCCATGAATTCACCGATAAGGTGTGGGAATACTTCGGTGTCAGTATCTGATTTAAATTCATGGCCGCGATCCGCTAATTCCTTTCTCAGTTGCTGGAAATTTTCAAGGATACCGTTATGAACGACTGCAATTTTACCGCTGCCGTCAAGGTGCGGATGTGAGTTCTTCGCGACCGGTGCACCGTGAGTTGCCCAACGAGTATGACCAACACCAAAAGTACCTTCCATAGAATCGAACCAGCCATCTTTATTGATATCAGCGATGCGGCCTTTTTCTTTTCTGCATTCAATTTTCCCATTATTCACAACCGCGATACCGGCTGAATCATATCCGCGGTATTCAAGACGCTGCAGACCTTCACGAATGAGTTTTGCAACCGGGACATCTGTTTTGTTAGTAATTAGTCCGAAAATTCCACACATACTCTATATATCCTCTCTGTGCACTGTTTATGGTAAAATGTTTTATTCGTTTCGAAATTCGTAATTTGTGAGAAAGTCCATCAAAATAAATTATGTTGAGCGCAAATTCAAAGTTTTAACCCGGATTTTAACTAATAAATTTGTACCCTATCAATAATGGTTTAAAGAAGAAATACAATAAACCACATCAATTTTTATAAATAAAGTTTATAACCGCGAAGCAGAGGCGAGTTTAGCCGCATGGAAGCTAAGGAACAAATTAATCGGGTTAAATATTCAGGATGGATATTAAGGAAGAGTATATTTTTATTTACTATAGATGTACTTACTATAAATATTTTTACTATATTTCAGTGGTTAAAAACAATGCTCTTCCGGTTTTCTCTCTATGGCTTTCTGAAAAACCAGCGCTATTTTGAGCCGTTCCTGCTACTGGCGTTTCTTCAAAAGGGATTATCCTTCGCGCTGATCGGTATACTTATAGGGTTTCGCGAAATCTGCATCAATATAATAGAAATACCTACCGGTGCAGTTGCAGATGTTGTCGGCCGCCGGAAATCCATGATCCTGTCATTTGTAGCCTATAGCATTTCATTTTTCATTTTTGGTATATCCCGGACTTTGTGGATGCTGTTTATTGCGATGCTTTTCTTCTCCGTGGGGGAGGCCTTTCGAACCGGGACCCATAAAGCTATAATTTTTGACTGGCTTGCCGGTCAGAAAAGGGAGAACGAAAAAACAAAGGTGTACGGCTTTACCCGCTCATGGAGCAAGCTCGGTTCTGCTTTCAGTGTAATTATTGCGGGAATACTGGTATTTGTATCCAATGATTATTCCATGATTTTTCTATTATGTATCATTCCCTGCGTGATAAATATCATTAACTTTTTAACCTACCCGAGGTATCTTGACGGCCCCCGAAATGAAAGTGATGGAGTTAAATCCATTATAAAAACACTCTTATCCTCTCTCGCAAAAAGCATCAAAACAAGCCGGTTACGCAGGTTATTGTTTGAATCCATGGGGTATGAAGGGCTGTTTAAAACAAGCAAGGATTATCTGCAGCCGGTTCTGCAATCCACCGCGTTCGCCTTGCCGGTATTACTGCATTTCAGTGGGCAGCAGCGAACAGCCCTATTAGTTGGTGCTGTCTATTTTCTGCTGCATGTTCTGAGCAGCATCGCATCACGCAATGCAGACATGCTGGTGAAAAAAACAGGCAGTGAATCAGAAGCTGCACACAGGTTATGGGTCTTTGATCTGCTGGTTTTCATCATGCTTTTCGCAGGAATACTCGCCGGATATTCCGTCGTGGTAATCAGTGCGTTTATTTTACTGGCAATCCTGCAGAATTTCTGGCGGCCTATTCTTATCAGCCGGTTTGCCACACTTTCAGATCCCGCGCAGACTGCGACTATCCTGAGTATAGAATCACAGTCCAAGTCTATCTTTGTCGCTGTTTTTGCACCGCTCATTGGATTGGCAATAGATGCAGTTATGAAGGTAAATACAGAATGGCAGTTTTTGCCGATTGCCGGTCTGGGGATTGTGATATCTGCTGTTATGGTGGTAACGGCAGGTGGTGTGAAAAAGAAATATGCTGATTAAAGAATTTTAGTTTTGTAAAGAAAATTCGATATCTAACGGGCTTTTTAATTTTTGCGGGTGTAACAAATTAACAGTTTGCAAATAGATCATGGTCGTTTTTACATCACTATGCCCTAATAATTTTTGTACTGTAGTGATATCATATCCGGCTAATAATAAATGCGATGCAAAACTATGTCGCAATGTATATGACCAGTTTTGCGCCTGGACGCAGCAGTCCGCGAACAGCCTGAAAAAAACCTTTGAGATAGGGCATCCAACCGATTACACCTATGGTGATCAGTGCCAGATCATGATGACCAAGTCCCTCAGGCAGGTTATAAATGTCGGCCTCAATCAGACGCGGATTATATTCGGTTTTGGCTGCTAATTGAGCTCCCAATGCAAGAAATTCAGCAGACTGATCCAGCCCCAGTGAAGGATGGGCACCCAACGATGCAAGCGAAAGCAATTCATGCGCGTTGTTGCAGCCTACCTGCACCGCACTGTGACCCTCAATCCCCAACTCAGACAACGTGGTCGTCAGGCAATCGTCAAGCTTACAGAAGTCCGGTTCTCCAGCGGCGCGCAGCAACTCATCCCACCTTTGACCTTCACCATGCAGGTGGGCCGATGCGTCCCATGTTGCCTTATTGGCTTGAGTAAATGTGCGAATGTAATCCAATTTCATAGTTTATAGCCTCTTTTATAGTTGATAACGCCTCGCTTCACCTGAAATTATGTAGAGAAGCGGAATAATTTTCAGCGTGCAAGCGGTTGTTATGCTGCTTTTTGAATAAGTTCAGACTCATATTCTGGAAACATTATTATAGCAGGATGAACTTTAAAAGCATAGGCAAGTTGCTCTGCTCTCTTTTTCCCAATATCCACTTTATTATTTTCAAGCAGGCTTATATTCTTTGCATTTATACGTGAACGTTTCGCTAATTCTTCTTGGGTCCACCCCTTTAACTCGCGTAGCATTCGAATCGTCTCACCAGTGGACAGAATAGCACTCTTTTTGGCAGGTTTAAACTCGTTTTTATTCATTTTACACCCTTAATTAATATTTATAAGGAGTAATTTCCAACACATATACTGCTACCATATCTTTTTCAACAGAATATATTACTCTATGTTGCAAACTCAGTCGAGAAGAACGTTGTCCTCTCCTTTCTCCTTTTAATTTCTCATCATGAAATCCAGGAAACTCTTTTAAAATACCTGGTCCATGGCGAAAAATTAGATCTTTCCAAAGCTCATATTTCTTTTTTGCCTGATCCTCTTTTTTTTGAGGAGAGGTGATTTGTGTTTGAATCATTTTGGCCAAAACAAAAAAAAGAAAGAAATATCAAAATAAAAATTCTTTTCATATCATCTCTCCTATAACGATTAGTTCACCTTTGGTAAACTTTAATACCAGTCCTACCCATAATCAGTTTCATCATCAATCTACATTGTTATTAAAATATGCAAATTCCACTTTAAATATTTAACAGCTCTTTAGCCCTTATTATCTTCCAGAAATATCCTGATCCTTGAAGTTCTTTCGTAGGAGAACTTAGTGTGATTAACACCTTTTGTATTGTTTTGCCAGGAAAATTTTCCTTTAAAATTTCTTCTTTTTTCCCAACGTCCCTTGCAATGTTTAATCCGATTGGATTTTGTGAGTATTTCATTTCACAAAGTGTAACCACATTATCTTTTCTTTGATATACCAAATCTATTTGTACACCTTTTTCATTTTTTTTATATCTTTTGAAATATGAACCAGCAGAGTATTCTATACCTGAAAATCCTAAGAGATAAGCGATCTTTCTTACATGAAGTAGACATACCTTTTCAAAGCTAATCCCAAGCCATGAAATAAAAGCATTTGATTGTATAATGTTTTGAAATAAATTTTCAGTTATTTCTTCCTGTATAGTTTTCAGATTAGGTTTAATAAAGTTAAGATAAAAACTTAAAAAGCCATCGGTGATCATATACTTTTTCAGTTTGCTGTTTGCTGATTTGTTAAGAGGTGTATATGAGGTAATGAATCCTGCCTTTTCAAGATCAAATAAAAGGTTCGAAAATCTACCCCCTGGTTTTTCCCCTAGTTTTTCAAGTAATTGAGTACGAAACAGGCCATAGGGATATTTCGACAATATTTCAACGATTTGCCTGTATAGAGTTGTTTTACCAAAATGGCTGACAAAGATTTTTTGATATTCATTCACCCATAAACCGGATGAATGAAATGCCAGCTTTTCCAATGACAATCGGACAGAACCAGCTTCTGATAATTGTTGAATATAAAGCGGGACACCGGATGTCAGACATTGAGCATCCAATATCTCATGATACCCTCTGTCCTGAAACATTAGTTTTGTTTCCTGTAAATCGAATGCCTTTAAATGGATTGAACAATTTACTCTCC
>JAUVGS010000537.1 GCA_030593665.1 Chitinivibrionales bacterium
AACAATATTTATTATTAAATTGGTCTGCTCAAAATGGTATCGCTCGAAAAATATGGTAGAAAAGCGTATGTTTGTAAAGCATGCACGGTTCACCAGAGCTTGAGAAGTGTATTGCCGGTAAAAACAAAATTACTATCAGTCAGTCGGTAAAAACAAAATTACTATCAGTAAAATTACTATCAGTCAGCCGAAACGGTCCTGTTGCCGGTGTCCCATTTTAACAGGCATGTGCCGGTGTCTTTTCTTTCATGCATAAGTTCCCTGATTAGGGTCCCGCACACATCATATACTTTAAGGTTGACGTCCGCGGCATGTTGTAAGGTAAATTTTATACCGACACTACTGCCGCACGGATCAAAATAGTGTGTCAATCCGGCCTGCTTTTTATTAGCAACCGGTACTTTAACACCGGTTGCATCATAAATCAAACGAAACGTAGTTACTGCATTACCACCAATATAATCACCCTTTGTATCGGTATAAGAGCCATCGATGGTGCGCTTTTCCGCCCTCCAGGTTCCCCACCCATTTTGCACCTCGCCTTTCTCGTTAAATCTGGTCTCTAAAACCAGATTACTCGTTCCGTCATACACAAAAGCAGTGTCAAACGGGAAGCCTGTCCACTGATTCGCAGCGAACTTGAAGAGATGCTTTTGCTTATAGTACACACGCAACGGTGTGTTTCCGTCATAATTATCATTAAAATCAGTCGTTAATTGTGAAAGCGACGTATGGCAGATTGACCATTCCAAATTACCCCATGTTGAATTATCTTGCTGCCTGGCAAATATCTGCAATTCAGTGAATCTTTCTGCTCCGTTCAATTCACTCGCCAATACCAAAACCTGGTATCTTATATTATCCGCTCAACAGCAGTAGGGGTAGGTAAAGCCCATATCTGTCGTCCCTATTTGAACATACTGAGCGTTAGCCATCAATATATAAAACAATACACCTGTTAAAATAGGGGATACATTCTTCATGGTATCTGCCTCCGTAATTTGAATAATTCTAAAAAATCTGTCTGCTATTGTCAAAATGGTAAACCGATATTTTCGATCATTTAATGTATATTTTTTCAACTATGTTATATTTCCCCGATAGTATGGAAACATAATAAACCCCTGCTGAAATAGCGGAAATGTCAATAACAGGATTGTTTCTGCTTTTGATAGTCAAAATATTTTGCCCTTTTACATTAACCATGGTGAAACCATACACACAATTGTCAAGCCCTGCGATGGCAAGTTTGTTTCCTGAAACAAGAAAACGCATTTTTGCATGAGGTGAAATTAATTTTTCATCTCCCGCAATACCGGTAGCTTCAATAATAAGAATTGTCACAATAGAGGTATCCGGCTCGCCAATTACTCCGGGGTCGGGGTATGCTACGACAATAAGCTGGTATTGATTATTTTTATCGTAATCAAGATCAGCGCCGGCTGCGACCGTTATCTCGAATGGTGATTGCCCGGAAACCTCGAATTCAGGGACAGCGTTTATTATCTTAAGATTCGTTGTAGCTGTATTTGATGAATTGACAGCTATTTCACCCACAACAGTTCCTGCGGGAGAATGTTCTACTACGGTAAATGTTTGTTCGACGGGAATGTTTACCGTTATAGTATCAACGATAACAACAGTTAACCCGCCACCGCCGATTTCATACAGTTCACTATATGAAGTTATCCAGAAGTGATCAAAAGCACCGTACCCCATACCCTCAACTTCCTGACCATCCTTATCATTATATTTAGTCACGGCGACTACTTTCCAGGAACCGTTTTCTTTGGTAACGATACCGATGTAATTGGATGTCATGTCGGAAAGGTATATCTTAGTAATTTCTTTGGTGGCTATCACTTCCATACCATCAAAATGACCACCGCCAAGTTCTTCAAAATCAAATTCTTTT